>NZ_JBAWUK010000048.1:0-35696 GCF_037079935.1 Stenotrophomonas maltophilia group sp. Smal12
GAAGGAACCATGTAGACTACGTGGTTGATAGGTCAGGTGTGTAAGTACAGCAATGTATTGAGCTAACTGATACTAATGATCCGTGCGGCTTGACCATATAACCTCAAGTTGCCTTGGCTTTACGACAACGTCGTAAGAGCATCCAAGTGCACGCTACGTCACAAGAACTATGCGAGGCTGGCGCCTTGTCCCACAGGGACGAGTGCGACTCTCCAAAAGCCTCCCTGGTGAAATTAGCGCTGTGGAACCACCCGATCCCATCCCGAACTCGGAAGTGAAACGCAGCTGCGCCGATGGTAGTGTGGCTCAAGCCATGCGAGAGTAGGTCATCGCCAGGGTTTACACCCAAAACCCCGCTGCTCACGCAGCGGGGTTTTTCTTATTAAGTGAAGGCGCCGCATTTTCCGGGTCCCTTCCGCCCCACGGGCAAGATCGCGAAGCTGGCGCTGCAAGCGCTGCTGCAACCGTCTCCCTGGTGAAATTAGCGCTGTGGAACCACCCGATCCCATCCCGAACTCGGAAGTGAAACGCAGCTGCGCCGATGGTAGTGTGGCTCAAGCCATGCGAGAGTAGGTCATCGCCAGGGTTTACACCCAAAACCCCGCTGCTTGCGCAGCGGGGTTTTTCTTTGTGCGCAGGAAACGCCGGTAGTGCCGGCCGCTGGCCGGCAAGCCGATGGCGTTGCATTGCCCGGTAGATCCACGCCATGCGTGGATGCCCTCCGCGAGGAAGCATGGCGCCAACCAAGGTTGGCCGCTACCAATCGTTTGCCGGCCAGCGGCCGGCACTACCGGCAGATCCACACCAACCGTGGATCTGCCGCCGACGGTACGCAAAAGAAAAGCGGCGCCCCGTGGGGCGCCGCTCAGGCTTGAATCATGTTCAGTCGAGCAAGGCCCGCTGTTACTTGGCCGGGGCCTTGTCCTTCATCATCGCGTCGCGGGCGGCCTTGAACGGATTGCCTGCATACCAGTTCGGCCAACGATCGCCCGCGGCCAGTTCCTTGCCCACGCCATACATCAGCTGCAGGTCCTCGACCGTGCCGTCCAGCTTCCAGGTGGCCGCGTCGAACTCGTCCTTTGGACCGTGGTAGCGGTTGGCGCCGTAGTCCGCTGCGGCCTTGCGGCCTGCGTCCACGCCGCCCTCGCGCAGGTCCTCGCCACCATCGGCGTACAGGGCCGGCACACCGGCCTTGGCGAAGTTGAAGTGGTCCGAGCGGAAGTAGAAGCCGCTCTGCACCGAGGTCTCACCATGCAGCGTGCGGTCCTGGGCAGCAGCCAGCGGCTTGAGGATGTCCTCCAGTTCCGAGCTGCCGAAGCCGGTGACGGTCACGTCCTTGGCACGGCCGGCCACCGACATCGCATCGATGTTGATCACGCCGGCGATCTTGTCCAGCGGGAAGGTCGGATGGGCAACGTAGTACTTCGAACCCAGCAGGCCGGATTCTTCCAGGGTCACCGCCAGGAACACCACCGAACGCTCTGGCTTCGGATCCTGGTGGGCCATGGCTTCGGCCACTTCGAGGATGCCGGCCACGCCTGTCGCGTTGTCGACGGCGCCGTTGTAGATGTTGTCACCGGTCTCGCCCTCGTGCTTGCCGAGGTGATCCCAGTGCGCCATGTACAGCACGGCCTCGTCGGCACGCTTGCTGCCCGGCAGCACGCCCACCACGTTGCGCGACTGCTTCTGCGCGATCTGGCTCTTCAGGTCGACCGTAGCGGTGGCCTTCAGCGGCACCGGCTTGAAGCCGCGCTTGCTCGCATCCTTGTAAGCCTGGGCCAGGTCCAGGCCGGCACCGGCAAACAGCGCCCTGGCGGCGTCGGCACTCAGCCAGCCCTGCACCGGAATGCGGGCTTCCGGGTCATCCTTGGCCGGCAGGTCGTACTGCGGGCCGGCCCAGGAGTTCTTCACCACGTCCCAGCCATAGGATGCGCCGGCGGTGTCGTGCACGATCAGTGCTGCGGCGGCGCCCTTGCGCGCGGCCTCCTCGAACTTGTAGGTCCAGCGGCCGTAATAGGTCATGCGCTTGCCGTCGAACAGCTTCGCGTCGTCAACATGGAAGCCCGGATCGTTGACGAACATCACGACCGTCTTGCCCTTCCAGTCCTGGCCGGCGTAGTCGTTCCACTTCTGTTCCGGTGCGTCGACGCCGTAGCCGACGAACACCAGGTCGCTGGCATCGATCTTGACCTCCGCCTGGCCGGTCCGGGTACCCACCACCATGTCGGTGCCGAACTTCAGTTCGGTGGTCTTGCCGCCCTGGGTGATCTTCAGCACGGTCGATTCGTCGGCCGTGGTCTCGGTCATCGGCACGTCCTGGAACCAGCTGTCACCGTTGCCGGGCTGCAGGCCGATGCGCTGCATCTGGTCGCGGATGTAGTTGACCGTCAGTTCTTCGCCCTTGCTGCCCGGGGCGCGGCCCTCGAACTGATCCGAGGCCAGGGTCTTGACCATCTCGGCGAAGTCGCCGGCGTTGATTTCCGGCGAGAACTGGTGGGCGGCCGGCTTCGCCGCAGCGGTATCGGTGGCCGGCGCGGTGGCCGGCGTGTCTTGGCCTTTGCAGGCGCTGAGCGCGGCCGCAGCGGCCAGGCACAGGAGGAGTTTGCGGGGCATCGTCGATTCCTGGAAAACAAAGGGCGGCCGCACCCAGGCGCGGCCGGTACACGCGAGTATCACCGAAGCGGCGGTTCCGGCGGGTTCAGTCGGCCGGGGCGGTTTCGCTGTCGAACGGGATCGGCTCGGCACCGGTGACTGGGCCGATGCGCGCGGTGCGATGCACGTACAGCACAACTTCGCGCTCGAACTGCAGCGGGCCGCGGACCACCGCGTTGGGGCCGATGATCACGCGGGGCTTGCGGCTGGCGGTCAGCGAGATGCTGAAGTTCGGCTTGCGCACATGCACGCCGCCGTTGACCTGCGAACCGATACCGACGGTGATGTCACCATTGACGGTCTCCACATCCTTGCCGACGCGGCTCTCGACCAGGCCGATGCCGCCGTTGACGGTCTCGACGCCGCCTTCGATCTGGCTGCCGCGATCGCTGAAGATGCTGCCATTGACGGTGCTGACACCGCCGCTGGCAATCACTTCGCGCCCCAGGCGCACACCGCCGTTGACCGTTTCGATCTTGCCGGTGCGGGCGCGGTCGGCAACCTTCACCCCACCGTTGACGGTGTCGATGCTGCCGGTCTCGACGCCTTCGCCGATGCGGATGCCGCCGTTGACGGTGTCCAGCTTGCCGTAGCGTTGACCCGGTTCGGCGCTGATGCTGCCGTTGACCTTGCTGATGTTCTCCTGGGCACAGACCGGCCCGGTGGCCAGCAGTACGCCCAACAGCAGCGGAATGGAAAGAGTTTTCATGGAGACCTCGAGAGATGTGCGGCTGGCAGGCCGCGTGCGGAGATGTCACCATTCCCCGGTAGCCCCCGCAACTGCCTGAAGTCACTGGAAAGCCCTTGCGCGACAACGTCTTCCCATCACGCCGACATCACATCGCCGCTGCTCGCGGCGGTCGCTGCCTGCTGCTGGGGCTGGCCATGGCGCTGGCCCTGCCGCTGCCGGGTGCTGCGCAGACCACCCGCGAGACCGAGCGCAAGCTGCAGAAGCTGCGTACCGAACTGAAGGGCGTGGCGCAGGAGCGACGGCAGATCGAGGGCCAGCGCGGGCAGGCGTCGCAGCAGCTGCGCGAGGCCGACGAGAAGGTGGCACGCACCGGGCGCGCGCTTGCGCAGACCGAAGCGGCGCTGCGCGAGCAGGCCCAGGCCCTGGCCGAGGCCGAGCAGCGCCGCAGCACCCTGCAGAGCAACCTCGCCCAGCAGCACCGCGAACTGGCCGGGCTGCTGCGCGCGGCCTATCAGCTGGGCAACCACGCACCGCTGAAACTGCTGCTGTCGCAGGACACCGTGGCCGATGCGAATCGTGCCCTGGCCTACCATCGTTACCTGCAGCGCGAGCGGGCACAGCGCATCACCGCGTTGACCACTGACCTGAAGGAGCTGGAAGCGCTGCAGGCGCAGATCGCCGAGCGCAAGCAGAAGCTGCAGGGCGCGCACCAGGACCAGAAGCAGCAGGCTGCGGCGCTGGAGGCCGACCGTCGCGATCGCGCCAGGACCGTGGCCTCGCTGGACGAGCGCTTCAAGGACCAGCGCGAGAAGGAACAGGCGCTGGGCCAGGACGCCAAGGCGCTGGAAACACTGCTGGCCAACCTGCGTGCTGCTGCGGCCCGTGCGGAGGCCGAGCGCCGGGCCGCTGCGCGCCGCGCGGCCGCGGAGAAGGCCGCCGCCGAGCGTGCCGCGCGCCAGGCCGCGGCACAGGGCCGGCCACCGCCGCCGCCGACCAAGGTGCCGCCTGCGGTGGCATCGGCACCGGCGCCGAAGGTCGGTGGCCTGGGCTGGCCGTTGTCCGGCAACCTGCTGGCACGCTACGGCGGCAAGCTGCCCGACGGCCGCACCAGCAGCGGCGTGCTGATCGGCGCGCCAGCCGGCAGCACGGTCACGGCCGTGGCCGATGGCACCGTCGTGTTCTCTGACTGGATGACCGGCTACGGCATGATCCTGATCGTCGACCACGGCAACGGCTACATGAGCCTGTACGCGCACAACGACACCCTGCTGAAGGATGCCGGCGCGCGGGTCAGCCGTGGCGATGCGGTGGCCAAGGTCGGCAATTCCGGCGGCCAGGGCGTGACCGCGCTGTACTTCGAGCTGCGCCGTGGCGGGCAGCCGGTCAATCCGGACAGCTGGCTGCAGCGGCGCTGAACCCGGGCTCGCCGCATGCACTGCGGATTCAACGGGAATTTAGCCGTGCTTCGCGCATAATCGGCCCATGTGCCTTGAGCACGATGCCAACGTCGACAGGAGTGCTCCATGCGCGCAGCCCGTACCGCCACCCTCTTGCTGGCCCTGTTGCCAGCGCTGTCCTGGGCGCAGCAGACCGCGCCCGCTCCGAGCCAGGAAACCGGCGGGCAGGCAGCGAACAGCGAGGAGGCGGTGACCTCGAAGGTGCCGCTGGAGGAAATCCGCCGCTTCGTGGCCGTCTACAACGCGGTGCGTGCGGCCTATGTCGATCCGGTCGATGACAAGAAGCTGATGCAGTCGGCCGTGCGTGGCCTGCTGCTCGACCTCGATCCGCACAGCACCTACTTCAACAAGGAAGATGCGCAGGCCTTCGACGAGCAGGCCAATGGCGCCTACGAAGGCATCGGTGTCGAGCTGCAGCAGCAGCCGGACAACGCCAGCATGAAGGTGATCTCGCCGATCGACGACACGCCGGCGGCCAAGGCCGGCATCCTTGCTGGCGACCTGATCATCGCCATCGACGGCAAGCCGATCAGTGCGATCGATGCCAGCGAGCCGTTGCGCGGCCCGGCCGGCAGCAAGGTGGTGCTGACCATCGTGCGCGAAGGCAGGCCCAAGCCGTTCGATGTCGGCCTCACCCGCCAGACCATCCGTGTGACCAGCGTGCGCAGCCGCCTGCTCGAGCCGGGCTATGGCTATATCCGCCTGAGCACGTTCCAGGCCGATACCGGTTCGGACTTCCAGAAGCATGTGCAGCAGTTGCAGAAGCAGTCGGGTGGCCAGCTCAAGGGCCTGGTGCTGGATCTGCGCAGCAACCCGGGTGGCCTGCTGACGGCCGCCGTGCAGGTGGCCGACGATCTCCTCGACAAGGGCAACATCGTCAGCACCCGTGGCCGGATCAGCATCAGCGACGCCCGTTTCGACGCGACCCCGGGCGACCTGCTGAAGGGCGCGCCGGTCGTGGTGCTGGCCGATGCCGGCTCGGCCAGTGCATCGGAAGTGCTGGCCGGTGCGCTGCGCGACAACAAGCGCGCGCGCGTGGTCGGCAGCCGCACCTTCGGCAAGGGCTCGGTGCAGACGGTGCTGCCGCTGGACAATGGCGATTCGGTGAAGCTGACCACCGCGCGCTATTACACGCCCAGCGGCAAATCGATCCAGGCCACCGGCATCGTGCCGGACGTCGAGCTGAAACCCGCCGCCACGCCGGCCGAGGATGCACTGCCGGCCAGCCTGAGCGACTACAGCGAAGCCACCTTGCCGGGCCATCTGCGCGGCGATGACGAAGGCACCGAGGGCTACCACGCCGGTGCGGTGCTGCCGGGCGACGGCCCGATCAACGACGCGCTGGCCGAGCTGAAGAACCCCGGTTCGGTGGCCGCACGGTTGAAGGCCGAAGCCGCGAAGGCGGATGCGACCAAGGCGGCGAAGGCCGCTGCGGCGAAGCCGGAAGCGAAGGTCGAACCTAAGCCGGAAGCAAAGCCGGAAGCAAAGCCCGCTCCGGTCCCAGCCAAGCCCTGATTCTGTAGAGTCGAGCCATGCTCGACTGATCTACGAACGGGCGGGTGAGCGTGGAGCCGGCCAGCGGCCGGCGCTACCAGGGGTCAGAACCCGTGCCGCTTGCGCAGGCGGCGCGCGATCGCAGCCCGCACGTAGACCCCGTACACGACGCCGAACACGAAACCGCCGATGTGCGCCCACCACGCCACCATGCCGAAGCTGGGACCGATGTGGGCGAACACCACCTGCAGCGCGGCCCAGACACCGATCAACAGGTAGGCCGGGGCCCGTACGAACTCCAGGAACAGCCCGAGCGGAATCACCACGCCCAGCCGCGCACCCGGGAACAGGGCCAGATACGCGCCGATCAGCGCCGACACCGCGCCGCTGGCGCCGATGATGATCTGGTCCGGGCTGCCCATGGTGTAGATCGCCACCAGGTTCGATACCGCGCCGCCCACCAGGAACAGCAGCAGCAGCCGCCACGGCCCCAGCACCCGCTCGGCCGGCAGGCCGAAGATCAGCAGGAACACCAGGTTGCCCAGCAGGTGCGACCAGTCGGCGTGCAGGAACAGGGCGGTGAACAGGCGCAGCACGCTGCCGTCCTGCAGGGTCGCCCACCAGTCCAGCGGGTGGGTCAGGCCGGTGGACAGGGCGCCCCAGTCCAGCCAGAGGCTGTTGCGGGCGTCGTCCGGGCGCGAGATCGACCACAGGAACGCCAGCCACAGTGACGCGAACAGCACGGGCGTGGCCCAGCGCAGGGCCGCCTTCTTGCGGGACGGGAGCGAGACGAACATGCCAATAGCCTAGCGTGCGCCGCTTTCGGCGGGGACGGTCCTGTTCAGCTTTCGAGACGGGAAAACCGCCTGCGCTGTTATTGTTTCATTAACGGCTCTGGGTAATACTCGCATACGGCGTCGTATGTCGGGAGGGGAATCCGGCGCGCTCCGAAGGGCTTCAGGGCCGGTCGGGCGCAGGCGCACTCAGAGCACCATCACCGCTTACCGGAGAGAGAGAACTACGATGCAAACCGCTTCCACCATTGCCCGACTGACCCTGCTGGCCGTCGGCGTTGCCGGTGCGCTGGCCGCCGCCGATGCCAATGCTGCCGCCTTCCAGCTGAAGGAAAACAGCGCCAAGGGCCTGGGCCGCGCGTTCGCCGGCTCCACCTCGACCGAAGGTGACGCCTCGGTCATCGCCACCAACCCGGCGTCCATGCGCCTGCTCGATGGCACCCTGGTCCAGGGCGACGTCAGCGCCATCAGCTTCGGCGCCAAGTTCCGCGGCCAGGGCAAGTACGCCAACGGCGCGCCGATTTCCGGTGGCAACGGCGGCGACGCCGGCATGATCGCCCCGGTTCCGGCCGCGTACTTCCACGTGCCGTTCGGCGAGAACGACAACATGCACTTCGGTGCTTCGCTGACCGTGCCGTTCGGTTTCAAGACCGAATACGACCGCGACTGGGTCGGCCGCTACAACGGCGTCAAGACCGAGCTGCAGGCCATCGACCTGGGCGTGGCGTTCTCCTATGACGTCAACCCGTACCTGTCGTTCGGTGCTTCGGTGTTCGCCGAGCGCCTGAACGTCGACCTGGCCAGCGCTGTCGACACCGGCACCGCGATCAACGCCACTGCCCAGCGCACCGCTGCGGCGCGTGTGCTGGCTGCCGGCGGCACCGCGGCCCAGGCTGCGGCGGCGTCGCAGGCGGCTGCACGCCAGGCCGCCCAGCTCGGCTTCTCGCCGGGCACCGCCGATGGCTACCTGCGCATCAAGGGCGATGAAGTGTCGGTCGGCTACACCCTGGGCATGACCGTCACCCCGGTGGAAGGCACCAACATCGCCTTCAGCTACCGCTCGAAGGTCGAGCACAAGATCACCGACGGCAAGGCGGACTTCACCATTCCGCAGAATGCGGCGGCCTTCCTGGCCACGGCTGCCCCGGGTACCTTCATCGACAGCAATGGTCGCGCGACCATCACCCTGCCGGCCAGCGCCACCGTGGGCTTCACCCACCGCGTGAACGACCAGTGGCAGATCATGGCTGAAGTCACGCGCACCGCGTGGAGCAAGTTCGACCAGCTCGTCGTCGATTACGACTCCAACCAGCCGGACAGCGTGCTGCCGTTCCACTACCGTGACACCACCTTCGCGTCGATCGGTACCGATTTCCGCGTGAACGACAAGCTGACCCTGCGCGGCGGCCTGGCCTATGACCAGACCCCGACCACCGATGCCCACCGCGACGTGCGCGTGCCGGACACCACCCGCAAGTGGCTGTCGCTGGGCATGACCTACGCCGCTTCGGACAAGATGGAATACAGCGTGGGCTACACCCACCTGTTCACCAAGGATCCGAACATCACCTCGACCTCGGACACCGGCAACACCGTGACCGGCAAGTACAAGGTCAGCGGCGACGTGCTGGCGGCTTCGCTGCAGTACAAGTTCTGATTCGGGCGTTGGCCTGACGCAGCACACGGAGGGCCCCGCGCAAGCGGGGCTTTCCTTTTGTGGACAGGGTGCCGCAGCATCCACGCCGGGCGTGGATCTACGCGACAATGGCGCGATGAACCTGTCCGATTCGAACTTCCAGCTGGAGCTGGTGGCCAACATCGCCGTTGCCGGCTCGATCCTGCTGGCCGGCCGCAACAACGTGCATACCTGGTGGCTGGGCATCGTTGGCTGCGCACTGTTCGCCGCCGTGTTCGGGCGCTCGCACCTGTACGCGGACATGGTGCTGCAGTTCTTCTTCATCGCCATCAGCGTGCTGGGCTGGTGGCAGTGGCTGCGCGGTGACCATGGCGCGCCGTTGCCGATCACTTCATTGCGGCCGCGCGCCTGGGCCTGGCTGGCGCCGCTGGCGGTAGTGGCCACCTTCGGCTACGGCTGGATGCTGACCCGACTGACCAACGCCTATGCGCCCTACATCGATTCGGCAGTGCTGGTGTTGAGTGTGATCGCGCAGATCCTGATGATGCGACGCAAGCTGGAATCGTGGTGGGTGTGGCTGCTGGTGAACACGGTGGCGGTGCCGCTGTACTACAGCCGTGGCCTGCACCTGACCTCGATTCTGTATGTGGGCTTCTGGATCAATGCGCTGGTGGCGCTGCGCCATTGGCGGCAGCTGATGCGCGATGCGTCCAGGGCGGCCGATGCCGTTGCCTGAGCGCGTTGCCCGCGGCCTGGTGGTGGGCAAGTTCTGCCCGCTGCACCTTGGCCACGAGCGCCTGATCGAATTCGCCTCCACGCGTTGCCAGCAGTTGCTGGTGATTGGCTGGTCGCAGCCGGGCTTCCCCGGCTACAGCGTCGTGCGCCGCGAGCGTTGGCTGCGCGCCCGGTTTCCGCAGGCCACGGTGGCGGTGCTTGACGATGTTCGGCTGGCGGCATTGTGCGTGCAGCGGGGCGCAGCGGTCCGCACGTTGCCGCAGGACAGCGACGATGAGCACGTGCAGCGCGAGTTCACCGCCTGGCTGTGCCTGAGCCTGTTCGGTGGGCCGGTGCAGGCGGTGTACACCGGTGAGGACTACGGCGACGGCTTCGCGCAGGCGCTGGCCATGCACTTCGACGCGCCGGTACGTCATGAACGGCTGGAGCGCGCGGGATGTCGGCCAAGCCAGCGGCACCCAGCTGCGTGCCGATCCACATGCGCATCGGCACAGCCTTTCTGCCGAGGTGTATGCGGACTACGTGCAGCGCGTGGCCTTCATTGGTGGCGAGTCCAGTGGCAAGACCACGCTGGCGCGGGTGATGGCCGAACGCCTGCAGACCGCGTGGGTGCCGGAGTATGGCCGCACGCTCTGGGAGCAGCAGGGCGGCGACCTGGTGCCGGACGATCTGCTTCGCATCGCCATGACCCAGCCGCAGCATGAAGACAAGGCTGCGCGGCGGGCGCATCGCTGGCTGTTCTGCGATACCACGCCGCTGGTGACGCTGGGCTACAGCGGCTGGATGTTTGGCATGGCGCCGCAGCCGCTGCGGCAAGCGGCACGACGACGCTACGACCTGCTGTTCCTGTGCTCGCCTGATATTCCGTTTGACCAGGATGGCACGCGCGTAGGCGAAGCCTTCCGGGCGCAGCAGCATGCGTGGTACCTGGAGCAGCTGCAGGCAGAGGGTGTCGAGCATGTGCTGCTGGAGGGCGACCTGGAAACGCGCATCGCACGCGTGCAGCGCGAGCTGGCGACGCGGGCGGACAATCGGTTCAGTGTGGCCCAGCCTCTGTAGCCAAGCCCACGCTCGGCCGCGCCAGGAAAGCCGAGCAGGAAAAAAGCACAGAAAACCCCGCGTTCGCGGGGTTTCTTGTTTGCCGCATCAAGCCGGCGATCAGTCGCCCAGGGTCAGCAGCGAGGCGTTGCCGCCGGCGGCGGTGGTGTTCACCGTCACCGTCTTTTCGGTGGCAAAGCGCAGCAGGTAGTGCGGGCCGCCGGCCTTCGGGCCGGTGCCGGACAGGCCCTGGCCGCCGAACGGCTGCACGCCCACCACCGCACCGATCTGGTTGCGGTTGACGTAGACGTTGCCGACATGGACGCCATTGCTGATGCGGTCCACGGTCTCGTCGATGCGCGAGTGCACGCCCAGGGTCAGGCCGTAGCCGGTGGCGTTGATCTGGTCGATCACCGCATCGAGCTGGTCGCCCTTCCAGCGGATCACGTGCAGGACCGGACCAAACACTTCCTTCTGCAGCTGGCCCAGGTCCTTCAGTTCGTAAGCGCGCGGCGCGAAGAAGGTGCCGTGGGCGGTGTCGGCCGACAGCTCGGCAGCGGCGATCAGGCGTGCTTCGCGGTCCATGCGCTCGGCGTGGTCCTGCAGGATCTTCAGCGCATCGGCGTCGATCACCGGGCCGACGTCGGTGGACAGCAGGCCCGGGTTGCCGACCTTCAGTTCCTTCATCGCGCCGGCCAGCATGGTCATCACCTTGTCGGCGATGTCGTCCTGCACGAACAGCACGCGCGCGGCCGAGCAACGCTGGCCGGCGGATGTGAAGGCCGAACCGATCGCGTCCTTGACCAGCTGTTCCGGCAGCGCCGAGGAGTCGGCGATGAAGGCGTTCTGGCCACCGGTCTCGGCGATCAGCACGCCGATGGCGGCGTCACGGGCGGCCATCGCGCGGTTGATCGCACGGGCGGTATCGGTGGAGCCGGTGAAGGCCACGCCGGCCACGCGCGGGTCGGCGGTCAGCGCGGCACCGACGGTGGCGCCGTCGCCCGGCAGGAACTGCACCACCTCGGCCGGCACGCCGGCGTCGTGCAGCAGCTTTACCGCGTAGTAGCCGATCAGGTTGGTCTGCTCGGCCGGCTTGGCGATGACGCTGTTGCCGGCGGCCAGGGCGGCAGCGACCTGGCCCAGGAAGATCGCCAGCGGGAAGTTCCACGGGCTGATGCAGACGAATACGCCGCGGCCATGCAGCTGCAGTTCGTTGGATTCGCCGGTCGGGCTGGGCAGCTTCTCGGCGTGGCTGAACTGCTCGCGTGCCTGCTTGGCGTAATAGCGCAGGAAATCCACGGCTTCCCGCACTTCGGCGATGCTGTCGGGCAGGCTCTTGCCGGCTTCCTTCACGCACAGCGCCATGAACTCCGGCATGCGCGCTTCCAGCTGGTCGGCAGCGTGCTCGAGGATGGCGGCGCGGCTGGCGGCCGGGGTGCGGTTCCAGGCCGGCTGCGCAGCCACGGCGTTGGCCAGGGCCTTCTGCACGGTGGCGACATCGGCGGCCAGCCACTGGCCGACCACCTCGCGGGTGTCGGCCGGATTGGTCACCGGCAGCGCGGCGCCGGCCGGGCTGGCGCCCGGCACCAGCGGGGCAGCCTGCCACGGCTTCACCGCGGCGTTGATCTGCTCGGCCAGGGCGCGCAGTTCGTTGTCGTTGGCGAGGTTGACGCCCATGGAATTCTTCCTGTCGTGGTTCTGGCTGCGCAGCAGGTCAACCGGCAGCGGGATCTTGGGATGCGGAATCGAAGCGAACGAGGCGACCATCTCGACCGGATCGCGGATCAGGTCGGCGATCGGCACGCGCTCGTCGGTGATGCGGTTGACGAAGCTGGAGTTGGCGCCGTTTTCCAGCAGGCGGCGCACCAGGTACGGCAGCAGGTCTTCGTGCGAACCGACCGGGGCGTACACGCGGCAGGGCAGGCCCAGGCGGTCGGCCGGCACCACTTCGGCGTACAGGTCATCGCCCATGCCGTGCAGCTTCTGGTGCTCGTACACGCCACCGTTGGCAATGCTGCGCACCGCGGCGATGGTGTGCGCGTTGTGCGTGGCGAACATCGGGTAGATCGCGTCGGCATGGGTGAACAGCCGCTTGGCGCAGGCCAGGTAGGACACGTCGGTGTTCTGCTTGCGGGTGAACACCGGGTAGCCCGGATAACCTTCGATCTGCGCGCGCTTGATCTCGGCATCCCAGTAGGCGCCCTTGACCAGGCGCACCTGCAGGCGGCGACCGGCGCGGCGCGCCATGTCGGCCAGGTGGTCGATCGTGTACGGCGTGCGCTTCTGGTAGGCCTGCACGACCACGCCGAAGCCATCCCAGCCGGACAGCGAGGCGTCGGAGAACACCTGCTCGATGATGTCCAGCGACAGTTCCAGGCGGTCGGATTCTTCGGCGTCGACGGTGCAGCCGATACCATAGCTCTTGGCCAGCTGTGCCAGTTCCAGCACGCCCGGCACCAGGTCCTTCAGCACGCGCTCGCGCTTGGCGTGCTCGTAGCGCGGGTACAGCGCCGAGAGCTTGATCGAGATGCCGGGCGCGTTGTTGACGTCGCCGTCCGGTCGGCCGCCGCGGGCCTTGTGATCGCCGCCGATGGCGTGGATCGCGCGACGGTAGTCTTCCAGGTAGCGCAGCGCGTCCTTCATGGTCAGCGCGCCTTCGCCCAGCATGTCGAAGGAATAGCGGTAGCTGGCGTTGTCGCCCTTGTGCGAGCGCGCCAGGGCTTCGCTGATGGTGCGGCCCATGACGAACTGGTGGCCCATGATCTTCATCGCCTGGCGCACGGCCAGGCGCACCACCGGCTCGCCGACGCGACCGACCAGGCGCTTGAACGCGCTGGGCGCATCGGCGCGGGTGGCGTCGTTCATCTGCACCAGCTTGCCGGTCAGCATCAGGCCCCAGGTGGAGGCGTTGACCAGCACCGAGTCGCTGCCGCCGAGGTGTTTTTCCCAGTCGGCATCAGCCAGCTTGTCGCGGATCAGCTTGTCGGCGGTGTCCTGGTCCGGAATGCGCAGCAGCGCCTCGGCCACGCACATCAGCAGCACGCCTTCCTCGCTGCCCAGGTCGTACTGGCGCATGAAGGCTTCGATGGCGCCCTGGTCCTTGGCGCGCACGCGCACGCGGCCGACCAGGTCGGCCGCCAGCGCCTGCACCCGGGCCTGTTCCTCGGCGGGCAGGCGGGCCTGCGCCAGCAGGTCGCGGACGTGGCTGGCCTCGTCCTTCAACCAGGCGTCGGTGATGGCCTGGCGGAACGGGTTGGGGGACGCCGGCAGTTCCGGCGACAGCAGCGCGCCCGGACGCGGAGCGTCGCTGGCGGCAGGGGAGGAGGAAGGTGCGTTCATGCCGGTCCGGCCAATGGAAAACTTGGCGATTTTAATCATTTTTGCGGGTTCCGGAAGTGCCCCGAAGCGCCCTTCGTGAAGGGCTCATAGCCCGTAGCGGTGGTGGATTCAGCGTGTTCAGCACGCCCGTCAACTTTTGTGCTGAATTCGTCATTCGCGCCGCCGACCTCATGCTGTGTTGCAGCATCGGAAAAAGTGTGAATGCACCCTTGCTACCGGCGAGAGGGCGGGGCTACCATCGAGACGTTTCCCGCGGCAGGAACGCGGTTGCGACATGATCGAGGTGCTTCCAGCTCCGGATGGGTCAGGTACGCAGCTGCGGCTGCGTCCCCCACGGGCGCTCGATGCCCGGCAGTTCGTCCTGTTGTTCACCGTGTTGTCGGGTGCGATGTGGCTGGTGTCTGCCCTCGGGTGGTGGGCCGGCAATGCATTCGCCCCCCTGTTCGCGCTGCTGTACAGCCTGGTGCTGGCGGCCGCGCTGCGTGCCTTGTGGCGCAGCGGTGAACGGCAGGAGGAGATCCGGGTAGTACCGGCGTACGTGGAGGTCATCCCCGTACCCGGTGGATCGCCGGTGTTCCGGGCCCACCCGCACTGGGTGCGCCTGCTCACCGACGATGAGAGGGTCCGGCTGGCATCCAGCGGCCGGCAGGTGGAGGTGGGGAGTTTCCTCGCGCCGGCCGAACGCCAGACGCTCGCAGAGACACTTGAAAGCTTGCTCGCCGCCAGCGATGGCGGCCACCGACGACGCTAAGGGTCTAGGCAATGAAGCAAAGCAGCAGGTGGGGCACGAAGTGCGTTGCAGCGGTCGCCGCCATGGTGGCCGGGGGATGGGTTCCGGCGTTGACCTGGGCCCAGGCGGCCGATCCCAAGCCGTGGCAGCTGAACATGGGCAAGGGGGTGACCCAGACCTCGCGCCTGGCCTGGGAATCGAACAACCTCTCGTTGATCATCTGCACGGTGATCGGCGTCATCGTGTTCGGGGCGATGGCCTACGCCATCTTCAAGTTCCGCAAATCCAAGGGCGCGGTCGCCGCCACCTTCAGCCACAACACCAAGGCCGAAGTGATCTGGACGGTGATCCCGGTGATCATCCTGATCGTGATGGCGTGGCCGGCCACGGCCAACCTGATCAAGATGTACGACACCCGCGATGCCGAGATGACGGTGAAGGTCACCGGCTACCAGTGGATGTGGAAGTACGAATACCTCGGCGAGAACGTCACCTTCACCAGCCGCCTGGACCGCGAGTCCGACCGCGTACGGCAGAGCGGTATCGTGCCGACCCGCGAAAGCCATCCGCATTACCTGCTGGATGTGGACAACCGGCTGGTGTTGCCGGTCGATACCAAGGTCCGCTTCGTCATCACTTCCGACGACGTGATCCACGCCTGGTGGGTGCCGGCGCTGGGCTGGAAGCAGGACGCCATCCCCGGCTTCATCAACGAAGCCTGGACCCGCATCGAGCAGCCCGGCGTCTACCGCGGCCAGTGCGCCGAGCTGTGTGGCAAGGACCACGGCTTCATGCCGATCGTGGTCGAGGCGGTGTCCAAGGAGGACTTCAAGCAGTGGCTGGCGCAGCGCAAGCCGGCGCCGGCTGCCGTGCCAGCCACGCCTGCGGCACCTGTCGAACCGGCTGCACCGGCGGGCGAGGCACCGGCTGCGCCTGCTGCTGCAG
This sequence comes from Stenotrophomonas maltophilia group sp. Smal12, assembly GCF_037079935.1. Lineage (NCBI taxonomy): Bacteria > Pseudomonadati > Pseudomonadota > Gammaproteobacteria > Lysobacterales > Lysobacteraceae > Stenotrophomonas > Stenotrophomonas maltophilia group sp. Smal12. Next base: position 15,512 of record NZ_JBAWUK010000048.1, read on the forward strand.
AAGCGGGCAGCGCACCTGCCACCGCAGCCAGCGGCGCGTGATGTAAAGCCCGCGGCCGCCCGCGGCCGTGGTGACAACCGATTCTGAGAGGTGTTTTGCAATGGCGCACTCGGCAGTTGGGCACGACGATCACCATCACCAGCAGAGTTTCTTCGAGCGTTGGTTCTTCTCGACCAACCACAAGGACATCGGCACGCTGTACCTGGGTTTCAGCTTCATCATGTTCATCATCGGCGCGGCGATGAGCGTGGTGATCCGCGCCGAGCTGGCACAGCCGGGCCTGCAGTTCGTCAAGCCCGAGTTCTTCAACCAGATGACCACCGTGCATGCACTGGTGATGATCTTCGGCGGCGTGATGCCGGCTTTCGTCGGCCTCGCCAACTGGATGATCCCGCTGCAGATCGGCGCGCCGGACATGGCGCTGCCGCGCATGAACAACTGGTCGTTCTGGTTGCTGCCGGTGGCCTTCAGCCTGCTGTTGCTGACCCTGTTCCTGCCCGGTGGCGCGCCGGCCGGTGGCTGGACGCTGTATCCGCCCCTGTCGCTGCAGGGTGGCTACAACGTTGCCTTCAGTGTGTTCGCCATCCACGTGGCCGGCATCAGTTCGATCATGGGCGCGATCAACATCATCGCCACCGTGCTCAACATGCGTGCGCCGGGCATCGACCTGCTGAAGATGCCGATCTTCTGCTGGGCCTGGCTGATCACCGCCTTCCTGCTGATCGCGGTGATGCCGGTGCTGGCCGGTGCGGTCACCATGCTGCTGACCGACAAGTTCTTCGGCACCAGCTTCTTCAACGCCGCCGGTGGCGGTGACCCGGTGATGTACCAGCACATCTTCTGGTTCTTCGGGCATCCCGAGGTCTACATCATGATCCTGCCCGCCTTCGGCGTGGTCAGCGAGATCATCCCGACCTTCAGCCGCAAGCCGCTGTTCGGCTACCAGGCGATGGTATACGCCACCGCCGCGATCGCGTTCCTGTCGTTCATCGTCTGGGCCCACCACATGTTCACCGTGGGCATGCCACTGGGCGGCGAGATCTATTTCATGTTCGCCACCATGCTGATCTCGATCCCGACCGGGGTGAAGGTGTTCAACTGGGTCAGCACGATGTGGCGCGGCTCGCTGACGTTCGAGGCGCCGATGCTGTGGTCGGTGGCCTTCGTCATCCTGTTCACCATTGGTGGCTTCTCCGGCCTGATGCTGGCGATCGTCGCCGCCGACTTCCAGTACCACGACACCTACTTCGTGGTCGCCCACTTCCACTACGTGCTGGTGACCGGCGCGGTGTTCGCGCTGATCGCCGCGGTGTACTACTGGTGGCCGAAGTGGACCGGGCGCATGTACAGCGAGAAGTGGGCCAAGGTGCACTTCTGGTGGTCGATCGTGTTCGTCAACCTGCTGTTCTTCCCGCAGCATTTCCTCGGCCTGGCCGGCATGCCGCGCCGCATTCCCGATTACAGCGTGGCCTTTGCCGACTGGAACCTGATCAGTTCGATCGGCGCGTTCGGCATGTTCGTCACCCCGTTCATGATGGCCGCGATCCTGCTGTCCTCGCTGCGCAACGGCGAGAAGGCCGAGGCCCGTTCCTGGGAAGGCGCGCGCGGGCTGGAGTGGACGCTGCCGTCGCCGGCACCGGCGCACACCTTCACCACGCCGCCGACCCTCCGCCCGGGGGACCTGGCACATGACGACATCACGCATTGAGGTGGGGCATGCATAACGAGAGCCCGCTCCCGATCGGTAGCGTCGAGCCATACTCGGCGGATGAGAAGCAGCCGACCAGCGGTCGGCTCTACAACAACGAAAAGCAGCCGACCAGCGGTCGGCTCTACAACAATGAAGAGCAGCCGACCGGCGGTCGGCTCTACCAGGGCGGAAGCATCGAGCAGCAGCGCCAGCGTGCGAAGCGCACGGCGATGTGGGTCGGCGCCATCGCCGTACTGGTCTATGTCGGCTTCATCCTGAGCGGGGTGATCGGGCGATGAGCGAGTCGCCGGCCAGCACGCCCTCACCCAGTGCCGGGCTGCCGCGCCTGATCGGCGTGGCGGTGGCGGTGTTCCTGCTGACGTTCTCGCTGGTGCCGCTGTACCGCATTGCCTGTGAAAAGGTGTTCGGCGTGCGCCTGGAGCGCGGTCCCGGAGGGGAAGCCAGTGCAGGCGCGGCGGCGGGCAAGCGCACCGTGCGCGTGGAGTTCGACGGCGGCGTCAATTCGCGCCTGCCGTGGTCGTTCCATCCCGAGCAGCTGACCATGGACGTGGTGCCCGGCGAACTCAACGAGGCGCTGTACTTCGCCCGCAACGACAGCGCGCAGGCCGTGGTCGGCAGCGCCGTGCCATCGGTGGCGCCTGCGCGTGCCTCGGGCTTCTTCAGCAAGACCGAATGTTTCTGTTTCACCGCGCAGACGCTGCAGGCTGGCGAGAAGCGCGACATGCCGGTGCGTTTCATCGTCGATCCGGACCTGCCGCCGGAGATCAAGACGATCACCTTGTCCTACACCTTCTACCGCAACGACGCGTTGTCCGATCGGCTGGCCCCGGCCGCCACCTCGGACGGCGCGCACGCCGCACCCTGACCCGGATACCGACATGGCCCAGACACCGACCGACGCCAACGTGTACTTCGTCCCGGCCCAGAGCAAATGGCCTTTCGTGGGGTCCATCGCGATGATGGTGACCATGGTGGGCGTGGCCAGCTGGCTCAACGATGCCGGCTGGGGGCGCTGGACGTTCTACGTCGGCATCGCGATGCTGGTGCTGACTCTGTTCTGGTGGTTCAGCGACGTGGTGCGCGAGTCACAGGCGGGCAGCTACAACCACCAGGTCGATGGTTCGTTCCGGATGGGGGTGATCTGGTTCATCTTCTCCGAAGTGATGTTCTTCGGTGCCTTCTTCGGCGCGCTGTTCTACACCCGCAACCTGGGCCTGTCGTGGCTCAGTGGCGAAGGCCGCGGGGTGATGACCAACGAGCTGCTCTGGCAGGGTTATTCCGCCGGATGGCCGACCAATGGCCCGGCGGCGATCGGTGGTGCGTTCCAGACCATCCCGGCCTGGGGGCTGCCGCTGATCAACACGCTGATCCTGCTGACCTCCGGCGTGACCCTGACCATCGCCCATCACGCACTGAAGGCCGGCAACCGCCGCCAGCTGCTGGTCTGGCTGGGCCTGACCGTGGTGCTCGGCCTGGGCTTCCTGACCCTGCAGGCAGAGGAGTACCTCCACGCCTACAAGGAACTGAACCTGACGCTCGGCTCGGGCATCTACGGTTCGACGTTCTTCATGCTGACCGGCTTCCACGGCGCGCACGTGCTGCTGGGCACGATCATGCTGGTGGTGATGTGGCTGCGTTCGGCCAAGGGGCACTTCACCCGCGACAACCATTTCGGTTTCGAAGCCGCCGCGTGGTACTGGCACTTCGTCGACGTGGTGTGGCTGATGCTGTTCCTGTTCGTCTACGTGCTTTGATCCCGGCGGCTGCGGCGTCAGCCGCCGATGCCGTGCGGTTTGATCCAGCCCATGTAGATGCTCACGATCACCAGCAGGATCAACGCGACCGACACCGCGATGCGACGTGTCAGCGCGTTGACCGTGCGCTTGGTCTGGCCGCGGTCGACCAGCAGGTAATACAGGCCGGCGCCCAGATTCCAGACGATGACGATCAGAAACGCGATTACCAGCAGGGTCTTCAGCGAATCACTCATGCGCGGCTCGAGGGCAGGGTGGATGTGCCTATCTGACCGCGTTTGCGCGGACTTGTCATGATGCGCCAGCACACGCGCGTGTTCGGATGGTTGCTGGCCGTGCTGGCGATGGCCGGATTCACCGCATTGGGGCTGTGGCAGCTGCAGCGCATGCATGCCAAACAGGCGCTGCTGGATGCGCAGGGGCCAGCGGTGGCTCAGGCGCTGTCGCTGGCCCAGGCGCTGGCCGCACCGGGCGCGTTGCATGGCGTGGCCGACCATGGCCGCTTCCTGCCCGGCGTGGTGCTGCTGGACAACCAGACCCGGCACGGCCGCGCCGGGGTAAAGATCTACCGCCCGTTCCGCAGTGACGAAGGTCGCGTGCTGCTGGTCGACCTCGGCTGGCGCGCGCTGCCGCCGGACCGCACGCTGCCGGAGGTGCCGTCGCCGCCTTCGCCGGTGGCCGTGCGCGGGCTGTTGGCGCCGCCGCCGTCGGCCGGGCTGGCGCTGGGGCCGGCGTTCTCTGCCACCGGTGAGGCCGGGCGCTGGCTGGCCAGCCGGTTGCCGGCGGAGGGCCTGGCGGCGGCGCTGGGCCTGCCGGCCTTGCCCGAGCGCGTGCTGCGCCTGGATCCGGCGCTGCCCTTCGGCGACGAACGCGACCTGGACCTGCTGCCCAACACGCTGCCGCCGCAGCGCCACCTGGGTTACGCCGTGCAGTGGTTCGGCCTGGCGCTGACCGTGCTGGTGGTGGCGCTGGTGCTGGAGTGGCGCAGGCGACGTGCCGTGGCCCGGTAGTGCCGGCCAGCGGCCGGCGCTACCGGGGTACCGCACCCGCATCCCTTGCTCAACCATGAGAAAATGCCCCGCATGAACACTGCTACGTCCCCGCAGGCGCGCGGTTCCGGCCGCCGGACCCTGGTGCTGCTGTTTGCCGTGTTCTTCGGGGCGATGGCACTGGCGGCGGTGCTGCGCTTCTCCGGCTGGCAGCCGACCGGGCACCGCAACGCCGGCCAGCTGCTGCAGCCGCCGGTGGACCTGCGCCAGCAGGCACCGACCCTCGCCAATGGCGAGCCGTACCCGTGGAACCCCGAAGCCCGTACCTGGCGCCTGCTGGTGGCCCCGCCCGGTGCCTGCGACGCGCAGTGCGTCACTTTGTCGCAGGGACTGGGCAAGGTGTGGCAGCTGTTCGGCCATAACGCCGATAATGTCGAGATCCTGTGGCTGGGAACGCCACCGGCGTCGATCGCCTCGCTGCCCGCGCTGCGGCCGCTGGCTCCGTCGCCAGCCCTGCGCGCGGCGCTGCCCGGCGTCGATGATCCGGCTGGACTGCCGGTCTACGTGATCGATCCGAACGGCTTCGTGATCATGCGCCATGCCCCCGGCACCGACCTGGCTGGCCTGCGCAAGGACATGGCCACGTTGCTGAAACTGAAGTGAGTCCCGTTTGATGAGCCTTTCCGTGCGTCCGGCGCTGCATCGCAATTTCCACCGCCTGGCGTGGTTCGCCATGATCATGACGGCGAGCACGATCATGTTCGGCGCCTTCGTGCGCCTGTCCGATGCCGGCCTGAGCTGCCCGGACTGGCCGACCTGTTACGGGCAGGCCACCTGGCCGCAGCACGTGGAAGAGACCATCGGCCACCCGGCGGCGGAGATCCGCCCGCTGGAGACCCACAAGGCCTGGCGAGAACAGGTGCATCGCTTCCTGGCCGGCGCGCTGGGCATCGAGATCCTGACCCTGGCCCTGCTGGCTACGCGCAAGCGCCGCTTTGGAACCATGGCGGTGGTGACCGCCTGCGTGCTGGTGGCCGCCGGCATCCCGCTGTACATGATGGGCTGGCATGGAACGGCCAGCGCGCTGGCCCTGATCGGCGAGGCGATCCTGCTGATCGCCGCGCTGCGCTGGAGCAACATCGACCTGGCGCGCGCCGCACTGCTGACCCTGGCGGTGGTGATCTTCCAGGCCCTGCTTGGCATGTGGACGGTGACCCTGCTGCTCAAGCCGATCGTGGTGATGGGCCATCTGCTGGGCGGCATGCTGATGTTCGCGCTGCTGGCCTGGATGGCGTGGCGTGCCACGCACATGCCGATCACCCTGGCCGAGGCGCCGAAGCTGAAGTGGCTGCTGCGCATCGGCCTGGCCGTGCTGGTCACCCAGATCGCCCTGGGCGGCTGGGTCAGCGCCAACTACGCGGCGCTGGCCTGCGGCGGTGGCAGCGCCTCGCTGGACAACTTCCCACGCTGCGCCAACCAGTGGTGGCCGCAGCACAACTTCGTCGAAGGCTTCACGCTGTGGCGTGGCATCGGCGTGGATTACGAAGGCGGCGTGCTCGATGGCGCCTCGCGTATCGCCATCCAGATGGCCCATCGCCTGTTCGCCGTGGTGGTGGCCGTCTACCTGCTGTGGCTGGGCGTGCGCCTGTTCCGTTTGCCGAGCATGCGTGGCTGGGCCAGTGCGCTGATCGCGCTGCTGGTGCTGCAGGTCACGCTCGGCATCCTCAATGTGAAGCTGGCACTGCCGCTGGAAGTGGCCGTGGCCCATAACGGCGTGGCCGTTGCCCTGTTGTTCGTGCTGGTCAGCCTGCTGGCCCGCCTGCGTGCCCCGGACTGATTCCATGTTTTCCAATTACCGCCAGTACTGGGACCTGACCAAGCCCAAGGTCGTCGCCCTGATCGTGTTCACCGCGCTGGTCGGCATGGTCCTGGCCATTCCGGGCGTGCCCAGCTGGGAGCAGGTGCGCGCCGGCCTGCTCGGCTTCCTCGGCATCTGGCTGGCGGCCTCGGCCGCGGCCGCGATCAACCAGCTGCTGGACGCGCACATCGATGCGCAGATGGCGCGCACCTCGTGGCGGCCGCTGGTGGTGGGCAAGGTCAAGCCATGGCAGGTGCTGGTGTTCGCCGGCGTGCTCATCGTGCTGTCGATGACCCTCCTGGTGCTGTGGGTCAACCTGATCACCGCGGTGCTGACCTTCGCCTCGCTGATCGGCTACGCGGTGATCTACACCGTGTACCTCAAGCGTGCGACGTCGCAGAACATCGTCATCGGCGGCCTGGCCGGGGCGATGCCGCCGATGCTGGGCTGGGCCGCGGTGACCGGCATGCAGGGCTCGTCGGACTGGGCGTACTCGTCGCTGCTGGTGCTGATCATCTTCATCTGGACGCCGCCGCACTTCTGGGCGCTGGCGATCTTCCGCCGCGAGGATTACGCCAAGGCCGAGATCCCGATGCTGCCGGTGACCCATGGCGTGGTGCACACCCGCAGGCAGATCATGGTGTATTCGGTGGTGCTGGCGCTGGTCTGCCTGCTGCCGTACCTGGTGGGCATGAGCGGTGCGTTCTACCTGGGCGGCGCGATCGTGCTCAATGCCGTGTTCCTCTGGTACGCCTGGCGCATGCTGGACCCGCCGGACGAGCTGTTCTCGATGAAGATGTTCTATTACTCCATCGTCTACCTGATGGCGCTGTTCGCCTTCCTGCTGGTGGACCACTGGATCCTGCCCTGGCTGTGACCTCGGGGTCGGATCCCCGAAGGGGCTCTGACCCCACCTGTTCGCGCGGACATCCACGCATGGCGTGGATCACCTTGAACCGCCGTCTCGGCGTCGCCATTGCTGTTCCTGACCCCCAGGGAAAGGAAGCAGCAGGGATGCATTCGTTCTTCCGTTGGACCACCGCGCTGATGCTGGCGCTGGGCATGGCCGTGACCGCGCATGCCGACGACACTACCGCGCAGATCCGCCAATACGCCGCTGGCCATCGCATGCTGGTGCTGGGCGAATTCCACGGCACACGGGAGACGCCACTGCTGGTGCGGCAGCTGGTGGACGACTACAGCCGCAATGGCGCGCCGGTCCTGCTGGCGCTGGAACTGCCACGTGCCGAGAATCCTGTGCTGCGCGACTATCTGGAATCCGATGGCGGGGCCGCGGCGCGCCAGCACCTGCACGGCCGCGCGTTCTGGACCGTGCGCGACGACCAGCACGATGGTCGCCGCAGCCGCGACATGCTGGCGATGATCGAAGGCCTGCGCGCGCTGAAGGCGCAGGGCCGCGCGATCGAGGTGGTTGGCTACGACGTCAATCACAGTGACGGCGGCAGCCAGGCCCGCGATGACCGCATGGCCGCCGAACTACGGCGCCTGTACCAGCGCCTGCCCGATGGCGCACGGATGGTTGTGCTGACCGGCAATGTCCACGCCATGCTGCAGCGCCCCGCCGATGCTCCGCGGGAAATGCAGATCCAGCCGATGGCATCGGTACTGCGCGACCTGGATATCTACAGCGTGCGGCTGGAAGCGTTGCGCGGCCACTTCTGGGGATGCATGGACCGCTGCAAGGCGCTGGCGCTGCTCGAACGGCCCGCGCGTGCGCCGGAGGTCAACACCCACGCCGGCCGCGAGTACGACCTGTGGGTGTGGATGCCGCAGCTGAGCGTGGGCACGCTGGTGGAGCCGTGAATCCACGCATGGCGTGGATCTGCTGTAGATCCACGCCACGCGTGGATGGATCTCCGGGTCAGGGCTTGCGCCGCGCATACCGCTGCGCGATCACACCGCAGACGATCAGCTGGATCTGGTGGTAGATCATCACCGGCAGCACGATGGCGCCCAGGCTGCCGCCGGCGAACAGGACCTTGGCAATCGGCACGCCGGTGGCCAGGCTCTTCTTCGAGCCGCAGAACACGATGGCGATCTCGTCCTCGCGGTTGAAACGCAGGCGGCGGGCGATGAAGGTGATCAGCGGCATGGCGATGCCGAGCAGCACGGCGGCGACCACCGCCACCGCCAGCAGCGACAGCAGCGGCGTCTTGCTCCACAGGCCTTCGGTGACGGCTTCGCCGAACGCCGAGTACACCACCAGCAGGATGGTGGCCTGGTCGGTGTAGCGCAGCAGCGCGCGCTGCTTTTCCACCCAGCCGGCGATCCACGGCCGCAGCAGGTGGCCCGCCACGAACGGCACCAGCAGCTGCAGCATGATGCCGCCGATCGCATGCAGCGGGTCATGCACGCCGCCGGAAGTACCGGCCAGCGCGGTCAGCAGCAGCGGGGTCAGGAACACGCCGAGGATGCTCGACAGCGAAGCGCTGCACACCGCCGCTGGCACGTTGCCGCGCGCCATCGAGGTGAACGCGATGGACGACTGCACGGTGGAGGGCAGGGTGCACAGGAACAGCACGCCCAGGTACAGCTCCGGGGTCAGCAACCAGCCTGACAGCGGCTTGAACATCAGCCCCAGCAGCGGGAACAGGAGGAAGGTGCAGGCCAGGATGGTCAGGTGCAGCCGCCAGTGCAGCATGCCGCCGATGATCGACTCGCGCGGCAGACGCGCGCCGTGCAGGAAAAACAGCGCGGCGATGGCGACGGTGGTGACATCGTCGAGCACGATGGCGGCGGCGCCCTTCATCGGCAGCAGCGAGGCCAGGCCGACGGTGCACAGCAGGGCGAGGGTGAAATTGTCCGGTCGCAGGCGCGACCACCAGCGGGTCATGGTGGGCAGTGTCCTTGGTGCGGAGGGTTCAGGGCGAAGTGACCGGCGTGGCCAGGCGCTGGCGGGTGGCGGTTTCCAGCGACTTCAGGCCGGCGCGCTGGCCAAGCTGCAGGGCCTGTTCGGGGCTGGCGTGTTCGTAGCGTGCGTTGACCAGGCCGAGCACGGCGCCAGCACGGTTGCCGGACGCGCAGTGCAGCAGCACCGGCCCCTGGCTCTGCTGCAGGGCCTGGTGCACGGCGCGCACGTTGGCGGCATCGAGCCCGTCGGCGCCGGCCACCGGGATGCGCACATAACGCAGGCCGAGTGATTCGGCGGCACGGGTTTCGTCGAAACCGCGATCCTCGCCAGGCTGGCGCAGGTCGATCACGGTGCGCACCCCCTGCGCGGCCAGGGCCCGCAGCTGTGCAGCGCTGGGCTGGCCGCCGGCATACAGGCCAGGCCGGATCTCGTTGAGGGATGCCTCTTCGGCCAGGGCCGCCAGTGGCAGGCAGAGCGACAACAACAGCAGGCAGGTCAGGCGCAGCAGCATGGTCTTCTCCGTGAGAACGGTCTGCCGCTACAGGCGCAGTCCGGCACGCGCCTTCAGCAGCTCGCGCAGTTCGTACTTGTCAGTATCGTCCAGGCCCTGCTGGCGCTGCTTTGCCAACAACTCCTCCAGACGTTGCACCAGCAGCTGTTTCTCCAGCTGTGCCACTGCGTCGTGCAGTTCCTGGGTCCAGCTGGCCTCGGTGCCGGGCAGCGTCTGTGCCGCCAGCGTATGCAGCGAAGCCTGTTCCTCACGCCCGTCGAAGTGTTCCAGCAGGGCGCCGGTGCTGATGTCCGGGCGCTGTTCGACCAGCCCCAGCAGCTCCAGCAGCAGCTCCACGCCCGGCAGGCGCAGGCCCTGGAAGTGATGCTGGCCACCCAGGGTCAGCGCCAGCGACGGTTGCTGCAGCAGCACGGCGATCGCGCCGCGCACCAGGCTGCGCTTGGCCACCGGCTGGATCGTCCGCTGTGGCTGGCGTTGCGGCATCGGCGCGCGCACAGACTGCGCGTTGCCGCCGAGCCCGGTCAGCTGCGCCAGCTGCTGCTTCATCAGGTCGCCGAAGGCACCATCGGGAATCTGTGCCAGCATCGGCTTTGCCCGCTCGGCCAGGCGCGCCTTGCCATCGAGCGTGCCCAGATTGATCTCGCGGGTGAGCTCGTCGAAGAAGAACTGCGACAGCGGTGTGGCCTGCTTCAGGCGTTCGTTGAAGGCCTCGGCGCCTTCCTTGCGCACGATGGTGTCCGGGTCCTCGCCATCGGGCAGGAACAGGAAGAAGGCCTGGCGGCCGTCCTTCATGCGCGGCAGCACCGACTCCAGCGCCTTCCAGCCGGCGCGGCGGCCGGCGGCGTCGCCGTCGAAGCAGAAAAACACGTCCGGCGCGTTGCGGAACAGCAGCTCGGCATGGTCCGGCGTGGTGGCAGTACCCAGCGTGGCCACCGCCTGGGTGACGCCGAACTGGAACAGCGAGACCACGTCCATGTAGCCCTCGACCACGATCAGCCGCTCGATCTTCTGGTTGGCCTGGCGCACCTGCCACAGGCCGTACAGCTCCCGGCCCTTGTGGAACAGCGCGGTCTCGGGCGAGTTGAGGTACTTGGGGCCGTCGTCCTTCTCGAACACGCGGCCGCCGAAGGCGATCACCCGGCCGCGACGATCGAAGATCGGGAACATCACCCGGTCGCGGAACTTGTCGTAGACATGGCCGCGATCATTCTTGGAGAACAGGCCGGCACGGTCGAGCAGCTTCATGCGCCGCTCGTCCTTGCCCAGCGCATCGCGCAGGCCGCTGTACCCGTCCGGGGCGTAGCCGATCTGGAAGCGCGCGCGGTTCTCTTCGTCCACGCCACGCCCATCGAGGTAACTGCGTGCCTTGTCGCTGCTTTCCAGGTTCTTCTGGAAGAACCGGGCGGCGGCATCCAGTGCCGAATACAGCTCGCGGCTGTCGTCCTGCTGCTGGGGGCTGCGCGGGTTCTCGTTGCGCGGCACCTCCATGCCGGCACGCTTGGCCAGCTCATCCACCGCATCGAGGAACTCGAGGCGGTCGTAGTTCATCAGGAAGCTGATCGCGGTGCCGTGCGCGCCGCAGCCGAAGCAGTGATAGAACTGCTTGGTGGGCGAGACCGTGAACGAGGCCGAGCGCTCGTCATGGAACGGGCAGCGCGCGGCGTATTCCTTGCCCTGGCGCTTCAACGGCACGCGGCTGCCCACCACCTCGACGATGTCGGTGCGGGCCAGCAGGTCGTCGATGAAAGCGTCGGGGATACGGGCCATGGGCAACAGGGCAGGGCGCGGTGCAGGACCACGCGACGGAACCGGGGGCGGTCGCCCTAGTTTACCCCCTGTCGGGCACCTGGCTGGCGGTTGCCGGATCAATGCCGGCTGCGGCCAGGTGGTGGCGCGCGCGCAGGCGCTCGTCGATCACCGCCGTCATCAGGGCGCCCACGAAGAACACGACGGTGGCGTAGTAGATCCAGACCAGCGAGATCACCAGCGCACCCATCGAGCCGTAGGCGCTGCCCGGTGCCACGGTGGCGATGTAGACGCCGATGCCGTAGCGGCCCAGTGCGAACAACGCCGAGGTGATGGCACCGCCGATGAAGGCCTGGCGCCACGCCACGCGACGGTCGGGCAGGTAGTGGTACATGAAGGCGAACCCCACCGCGTACAGCAGCAGGCTGGTGGCGTAGCCCAGCGCCGGCAGGATCGAAGGCAGCTGTGCGAAGGCCACCTGCAGCACCGTGGTGGCAGTCATCGACAGGATCAGCAGGAAGCCCAGGGCCAGCACCACGCCGAACGAGAACACGCGCTTGCGCAGCCAGGCCTTGATGCCCTCCAGGCGCTCGCCACTGGTGCGGAAGATCAGGTTGAGCGCGTTCTGCAGCTGCGCGAACACGGCCGTGGCGCCCACGAACAGCAGCAGCGTGCTCCACAGGCCCGCCAACGAGCCGACGTCCGGTTGGTTGTCGGCATTCTTCAGGACGGTTTCGGCCACGGTCGCGGCACTGCTGCCGGCCACCGAGCTGATCTGCTCGATCAGCGCCTGCTGTGCCGGCGGGTACAGCGAGGCGGTCAGCCACAGCAGCAGCACCAGCAGCGGTGCCATCGACAGCAGGGCGTAGAACGAGACGGAGGCTGCCTGGGTCAGCACGTCGACGTCGATGAAGCGCTTGGCCACCGCCATCGGAAAGCTGTCCTGCAGGCGCTTGAGGTACTTGTGCAGGGACACGGGAACGTTGGGCTCGGGTTCAACCATGTGTGCGGTTGTAGCAGGCGACCGACGAAGGTGCGGTGAAGCGGGTGCATCAATGGGGTCAGAGCCCTTCCGCGCTGCGGAAGGGATCCGACCCCGCGTGCCGGGTTACGCCAGCTGCTGCTTGACCAGCTTGGACACCAGGCCCATGTCGGCCTGGCCGGCGAGCTTGGGCTTCAGGGCGCCCATCAGCTTGCCCATATCGGCCGGGCCGGACGCACCGGTCTCGGCGATGGCGGCCTGGATGGCGGCCACGATCTCGGCCTCGCCCATCTTGGCCGGGAGGTAGGCTTCGATGACCACGATCTCGGCGCGCTCGATCTCGGCGAGGTCTTCGCGGTTGGCGGCTTCGTACTGGCTGACCGAGTCCTTGCGCTGCTTGACCATCTTGTCGAGCACGGCGATCACGGCGGTGTCGTCCAGCTCGATGCGCTCGTCGACTTCGCGCTGCTTGATGGCAGCGTTGATCAGGCGGATCACGCCCAGCTTGTGCTTCTCGCCCGCCTTCATGGCGGCCTTCATGTCTTCGGTGAGCTGCTGCTTCATGCTCATGAGGAACCTCGTGGTGGTAGGTGGGGCGGGGCGGCTGCCCGAACCCGGAAACGCAAAAAGCCGGCGACGCTCGCGCGTGCCGGCTTCGGCTCCATCGCGACAGGCAGGCCCGCCGCAATGAAGATGCGTCCGATCAGTACAGGCGCTGACGCTTGGTGACGTCGCGCGACGAGCGGCGCAGCTGACGCTTCACAGCAGCGGCGGCCTTGCGCTTGCGCTCCTGGGTCGGCTTTTCGTAGAACTCGCGCTTGCGGGTTTCGGCCAGCACACCGGCCTTTTCGCAAGTGCGCTTGAAGCGGCGAAGAGCAAACTCGAAGGGCTCGTTCTCGCGGACTTTGACGCTGGGCATGGAATCTCCGGGACACAGTAGAACCGGGTCACGCCCGGCGAGCCGCACATTATAGCGGCGAATAGACAAACTGCAAGCGGCCAACCCTGAATACGGGCCGGAGGTTCGAAAGCAGTGAGATCTGCACGTCCCCCGAGGGGGCGGCAGGGGCGTCATAATAGCAGGCATGCGAGTCCTTGGCATCGAATCTTCCTGTGATGAGACCGGCGTGGCGGTGTATGACACCGATCTGTCCGGCAGCGCGGCCCTGCGCGCCCACGCGGTCTACAGCCAGATCGCCCTGCACGCCGAATATGGGGGTGTGGTGCCTGAGCTGGCCAGCCGCGACCACGTCCGCAAACTGCTGCCGCTGGTGCGCCAGACCCTGGCCGACGCCGGCCTCGGCGTGGGCGATATCGATGGCGTGGCCTACACGGCCGGTCCCGGCCTGGTCGGCGCGCTGCTGGTCGGCGCGGGCGTGGCCCGCTCGCTGGCCTGGGCGCTGGAGGTGCCGGCAGTGGGCGTACACCATATGGAAGGCCACCTGCTGGCGCCGCTGATGGAAGACGACCCGCCGGAAGCGCCTTTCGTGGCCCTGCTGGTGTCCGGTGGCCATACCCAGCTGGTGGCGGTGGACGCCATCGGCCAGTACCGGCTGCTGGGCGAGACCCTGGACGATGCGGCCGGCGAGGCCTTCGACAAGACCGCCAAGCTGATGGGCCTGCCGTACCCGGGCGGCCCGCAGCTGGCCAGGCTGGCCGAGCAGGGCACGCCGGGCGCGTACCGCTTCGCGCGGCCGATGACCGACCGCCCGGGGCTGGATTTCAGCTTCTCCGGCCTGAAGACCCAGGTCCTGATGGCCTGGCGCGACAGTGACCAGAGCGAGCAGACCCGCGCCGACATCGCCCGCGGCTTTGAAGACGCCGTGGTCGAGACCCTGTCGATCAAGTGCGAGCGCGCGCTGGAAGCGGCTGGAACCAATGTGATCGTGGTGGCCGGCGGCGTCGGCGCGAACAAACGCCTGCGTGCGCGCCTGCAGCAGATGGCCGAGCGCCTCGGCGGCCGTGCCTGCTTCCCGCGGCCTGCGCTGTGCACCGACAACGGCGCGATGATCGCCTTCGCCGGTGCGCTGCGGCTGCAGGCCGGCCAGCACAGCCCGCCGAAGGTGGACGTGACCCCGCGCTGGGACATGGCGACGCTGCCGGCGGTATGAGCCGGTCGCGCCGGGACTCGCCCGGCGGACGCATTACGGACGCCCTGCCAACGGCGATGCCGCCAACACCGTCGTCGCCCGCTCATGGCGCTGCAGCCAGCCCAGGGTGTGCGGGCAGCGGGCGTGGATCAGCTGCGGTAACGCAATCTTCAAGCCCCGCGTCCAGATGGCTCGCTCGAAGCGCCGGGTGAAAAGCTGCGGGCAACGCCGCCGCGTCAGGCAGCCACGATCTGCATCGTGTGCTCCGGGACTCGTGGCTGGATTCCAGCTCCCGCCGGGGACGTTGAGAGGTACCAAAGGGCCCCGCCAGCAGGGCCCTTTGTCATTTCCGGGCCGGCCCACGCCCACCGCCCGTTCCGGGCAGGCTCACCGCTGTGCCGTTACCATGGCCGCCTGTATTCGTGCCGGTACGCGCAATGGACAAGGTTTTCATCGAAGGGCTGACGATCGACGCCCTGATCGGGATCTACGATTGGGAACGACGGATCCGCCAGGACCTGGTGTTCGACCTGGAAATGGGCTTCGACAACCGACGCCCCGCGGCCACCGATGACATCGCCCACACCCTGAACTACAAGGCAGTGAGCAAGCGCCTGGAACAGTTCGTGCGCGAGTCGGAATTCGGCCTGGTCGAAACCCTGGCCGAGCGCTGCGCGCAGATCGTGCTGGACGAGTTCGAGGTGAAGTGGCTGCGCCTGAAGCTGAGCAAGCCCGGTGCGGTGCGCGGTGCGCGCGCGGTGGGCGTGATCATCGAGCGCACGCGCGACTGACCCGGTAAACCCGGCCGCCGGCCGGAAACCCCGGTAGTGCCGGCCGCTGGCCGGCAATCTTGGTAACAACGAAACAGACAGGAGACAACCGATGGTGGACGCGGTGGTGGCGGTACAGTGGCTGGAACGGCTGCAGAACACACTGGAACCCTATCCTGGCGCCTACCTGGCGTTGATGATCTCGGCCCTGCTGGTCGCTGCGGGCCTGGCCAACTGGGTGACCAAGCGCATCCTGTTGCGTGGCCTGCGGCGCCTGCTCAGCCGCCTTCCCGGCGCCGATACCGGCCGCGGCAGCCACCTGATGCGGGTGATCTCGCGGCTGTCGAACGTGGTCCCCAGCCAGGTGATCGCCTCGGGTATCCGCATCGTGCCGGACCTGCCGCCGGGGCTGGTCAGCTTCATCATCGGCGCCTGCCAGGCGTGGGCGATCCTGACCGTGGTGCTGGCCCTCTCGCATGCGCTGGATGCGGCCAATGATCTCTACGAGCGCCGCCCCGAGGCACGCAACAAGCCGATCAAGGGGTACCTGCAGGTCGCCAAGATCGTCATCTTCGTGATCGCGGGCCTGTCGATCGTCGCGACCCTGGCGGGGGTCGATCTGCGCTACCTGGTCACCGGCCTGGGCGCGGCCACGGCGGTGCTGATGCTGATCTTCCAGGACACCATCCTGTCGCTGGTGGCCAGCGTGCAGATCAGTGGCGATGGCCGCGTGCGCATCGGCGACTGGATCGAGATGCCCAGCCAGAATGCCGACGGTGACGTCATCGACATCGCGCTGCACACCGTCACCGTGCAGAACTTCGACAAGACCATCACCACCATCCCGACCAAGAAGCTGGTGACCGAGTCGTTCAAGAACTGGCGCGGCATGCAGGAGGCCGGCGGGCGCCGGATCAAGCGCGCGCTGTACCTGGACCAGCACAGCGTCGGCTTCCTGGACGAGGGTGACCTGGCCTTCCTCGGCGAGTTCGCGCTGCTGCGCGACTACCTGCGCGAGAAAGCGCAGGAGCTGGGGCAATGGAACGGACGCCTGCGCGAGCAGGGCGTGGCCGAGGTCAACAGCCGCCGGGTGACCAACCTGGGTACCTTCCGCGCGTATGTGGAGCGCTACCTGCGCAGCCATCCGGGCATCCATACCGACATGACCCTGCTGGTGCGGCAGCTGCAGCCGACCACCGAGGGCCTGCCGCTGGAGCTGTACTGCTTCACCCGCAGCACCGCCTGGGGCGAGTACGAGGCCGTGCAGTCGGACATCTTCGACCACCTGCTGGCGATCCTGCCGGCCTTCGGGCTGCGGGTGTTCCAGGCGTCCAGCGACGCCATGTTGATGGCCGGGCAGCGCCAGCTGGCCGGGTCGGAGTAAGCTGCGGTGCCCCTGGCGGGCGCCTGCGGGTCCCGCCGGGGGAGGAAGCTGAATGACGAAACCTCTCGCAAAATCGCCCGGGATCGCTA
This sequence comes from Stenotrophomonas maltophilia group sp. Smal12, assembly GCF_037079935.1. NCBI lineage: Bacteria > Pseudomonadati > Pseudomonadota > Gammaproteobacteria > Lysobacterales > Lysobacteraceae > Stenotrophomonas > Stenotrophomonas maltophilia group sp. Smal12. Next base: position 32,268 of record NZ_JBAWUK010000048.1, read on the forward strand.
GAATGCCGGGCTTGTAAACGTTTTCATCAAGGACTGCCGGTGGCCTCCGATCGCATCGAATCCCTCATTGCCCAGATGACCGTCGAGGAAAAGGTCGGCCAGCTGGGTGTCTTCGCGGACATGGTCCGCCCGTTCGCCCCGGACGTGAACCCGGAAGCCAACGTGCGCAATGCCGACCAGGTGCTGCAGCAGGTGCGCGAGGGCAAGGTCGGCTCGCTGTTCAATGGTGTGGGCGCCGAACTGGGCCGCCGCATCCAGCAGGTCGCGACCGAAGAGAGCCGCCTGGGCATCCCGGTGATCCTCGCCGCCGACGTGATCCACGGCATGCGTACCGTGTTCCCGATTCCGCTGGGCGAGGCCGCCAGCTTCGAGCCGGACCTGGCCGAGCGCACCGCGCGCGCCACTGCGATCGAAGCCACCGCTGCCGGCCTGCACTGGACCTATGCGCCGGCCGTGGACATCGCCCGCGACCAGCGCTGGGGCCGTGGCGCCGAAGGTGCCGGCGAGGACGTGGTGCTGGGCTGTGCGTTCGCCGCCGCCCGCGTGCGTGGCTTCCAGGGCAGCGACCTGCGTGCGGCCGATTCGCTGCTGGCCACGCCGAAGCACTTCGCCGCCTATGGCGCGGTGATGGCCGGCATGGAGTACAACATGGTGGACATCTCGCCGCAGACCCTGCGCGATGTGCACCTGCCGCCGTTCAAGGCCGCCTTCGAGGCCGGCGCGATCACCGTGATGTCCTCGTTCAACGACATCAACGGCGTGCCGGCCAGTGCCAATGCCGAGCTGCTGACCGACATCCTGCGCGGCGAATGGAAGTTCCCGGGCGTGGTGATCTCCGACTATACCGCCGACATGGAACTGGTCGCGCACGGCTATGCCGCCGATGACCGCGATGCCACGGCCAAGGCGTTCACCGCCGGCCTGGACCTGAGCATGCAGAGTGGCTTCTACGCCGAGCACCTGCCCGGCCTGGTCGAGAGCGGCGAGGTGCCGATGGCGGTGCTGGATGAGGGCGTGCGCCGCATCCTGTGGCTGAAGGAGACCATCGGCCTGTTCGACGACCCGTACCGGTCGCTGGACCCGGCGCGTGAAGCGGATACCTCGTACCTTGCCGCGCATGATGCACTGTCGCGCGATGCGGCGCGGCGTTCGATCGTGCTGCTGAACAACCGTGACAACGTGCTGCCGCTGCAGAAGACCGGGCAGAAGATCGCGCTGATCGGCCCGTTCGTGCAGGACCGCGAGAACATCGAAGGCTGCTGGACGCTGTTCGGCGACAAGCAGCGTTACGTGGACCTGGAAACCGGCGTGCGTGCCGCCATCGGCGACGAAGCGCTGCTGGAAATCGTGCCGGGTTGCGAACTGGAAGCCGCGATTCCCGGCGGCACAGAAGCCGCTGTGGCTGCCGCACTGCGCGCCGACGTGGTGGTGCTGGCGCTGGGTGAACCGCAGCGCTACAGCGGTGAAGCGCAGTCGCGCGTGGAAATCACCCTGCCGCCGGCACAGCAGGCGCTGGCCGAGGCCGTGGCGATGACCGGCAAGCCGCTGGTAGTGCTGCTGCGCAATGGCCGCGCGCTGGCATTGCAGGGCGCGGTGCGCAATGCGCAGGCCGTGGCGGTGACCTGGTACCTGGGCACGCAGACCGGCCATGCCGTGGCCGATGTGCTGTTCGGCGACTACAGCCCGTCCGGCCGCCTGCCGGTCAGTTTCCCGCAGGTGTCCGGCCAGCAGCCGTACTTCTACAACCACCCGCGCACCGGCCGCCCGGAACTGCCGACCATGTCGGAGTTCAAGGCCCGCTGGCGCGAGATTCCCAACGAACCGCTGTACCCGTTCGGCCATGGCATCGGCTACACCACCTTCGCCTACGGCGTGCCGCAGCTGAGCACGGCACAGCTCGGCTGGGACGACACCCTGACCATCACCACCGTGCTGACCAACACCGGCCGCGTGGCGGGCGAGGAAGTGGTGCAGCTGTACATCCACGATCGCGTGGCCAGCCGCGTGCGTCCGGTGCGTGAACTGAAGGACTTCCGCAAGGTGGCGCTGCAGCCGGGCGAGTCGACCGAAGTGGTGTTCGCTTTGACCCGCGAGCAGCTGGCGTTCACCGGCCTCGATGGCGTGCTGCGTGCCGAGCCGGGCCAGTTCGACCTGTGGGTCTGTGCCTCGTCGGCCGCTGGCGAAGCGGTGCAGTTCGAACTGCTGAAGGCCTGATCAAGAAAAAGGGGACGGAGGGGATTAAGTCGTTTGTGCCACTAACGACTTAATCCCCTCCGTCCCCTTTTTGTTGTCCTCACTGTGGCGGCGCTACCATCGGACTTCCTGTTTTGATGGAGTGCGCGCATGCGCCGGATGGCCTACCTGATTCCCGTCCTGCTGCTGGCGGCCTGTTCGCAGCCTGAGCCGCCGGCGCAGCCTGCGGTGGATGCGCCGCCGCCGATGGAAGCGAACGCGGCAGCGACGCCTGCCGCTGGACCGGCGGCGCCGGCTGCCGAACCCGCTGCTGCACCTGCTGCACCGGCAGCCGAGGCGCCCGCCGAGGATGCGCGTGCGCGCATCGAGTCGTTGCTTGGCGATGCCGCGCAGTTCGAGAAGGTCTTCAATGCGTTCAAGGCCGCCGTGGTGGGTGGAGATCGCGCCGCGGTGGTCGAGGAAGTGCGATTCCCCTTGAACATCAGCGGCGGAAAGAAGATCTCCGGCCCCGGAGAGTTCCAGCGCAACTACGAGAAGATCATCACGCCGGAGGTGGTCAAGGCGGTGTCCGAGCAGGACTTCGGCAAGGTGTTCGTCAACCAGCAGGGCGTGATGATCGGCAGCGGCCAGGTGTGGTTGAGTGGCCAGTGCCTGGACCAGGCCTGCACGAAGACCGAGGTGAAGGTCATCACCATCCAGTGACTGCAGACGGCCCCGCGTGCGGGGCCGTCTGGCAAGGGTAGTGCCGGCCGCTGGCCGGCAACTGCGGGATGCCGGAAGGATCCAGGGTGCCGGCCAGCGCACCGTCGGGTGCGCTCGCCGATCACGAAGACCGAAGTGAAGGTCCCCCGCGTGCGAGGCCGTCTGGCAAGGGTAGTGGGGGGGGGGGGGCGGGGCCCCCCCGCGTTTGGGGGGGCGCCCCGGCGCCACTCACTTCCGATTAACGGCTCGGGGGGGCGCCCCCCGGTTGGGGGCGCCCCCATAATACTGCTGGTGTGGGGGGGGGGCCGTCCACACGGAGGCGCTGGCCAGCGTCAAGCCGCTGGCCACGTTTACCTAGCTTTACAAATTCACGACGGATGGTGCCCACCTGATGCCGAAACAAGAACCCCATGTTCCTTAAAACAAGTAGCCGGAGATTGCAAAACTTCTACATCTTTACTTGACCTACTCCAAAACCTTATACTTAAATACTCCCTGAATGATTTATTAAAGGTTGCCGAAAACCAAACGCAG
>NZ_JBAWUK010000049.1:0-34212 GCF_037079935.1 Stenotrophomonas maltophilia group sp. Smal12
GGGGGGGGGGGGGGGGGGGGGGGGGGGGGGGGGGGGGGGGGGGGGGGGGGGGGGGGGGGGGGGGGGGGGGGGGGGGGGGGGGGGGGGCGGGGGGGGGGGGGGGGGGGGGGGGGGGGGGGGGGGGGGGCCCGGGGGGGGGGGGGGGGGGCGGGGCGCGCCCCCCCCCCCCCCCCCCCCCCCCCCACTACCCCAATGCCAGGCGCTGCTTCACTTCTGCTGCCACCCGCGCGGTTTCGCGCAGCGGTTCGATGCGGTCGTACTGCCAGTCCAGCCAATGCCGCTGCAAACGCCCGCGCGCGCGCAGCTGCTGCTGGAAGCGCGCCAGGCGGCCCTGTGCGGTACTGGCCAGCGCCACCATCACCGGCATGCGCGTGGCGCACGCCTCCGAGAGCAGGTTCACCGAATCGGGCGAGACCACCACGCGGTTGGCCCAGCCGAGCAGGCCGCCATAGGGATTGGTGCCGTCGCCGCCATCGCCCCAGATCACGTGCGGCAGGTCGGCGAATTTCGCACGCAGGACCTCGGCCAGGGCCGGCGGCGTACGACGCGAGGTCGTTGCCAGCAGGCTACCGCCTTCGCTGCGGATCTGCTCGGCCAGCGCCTGGAACACGCCGACCATCGCGGTCTCGTCCCACGGTGCCAGCGGCGTCGGCCCACCGACCAGCAGTGCGGTGCGCGGGCCGGGCAGGGTACTGAAGCCGGCGAATGCGGCGCGGCCCCAGGCCAGCCAGTCATCGTCCACCGGGTTGAGGCTGCCGAGCAGGGTCAGCACGTTGCTGCCGCGCAGGGCATCGTGTTCGGGCACCACCACCACGTCCCAATGGCGGGCGCTGATGCGCGGGTCGAGGATCTGCACCACCTGGCTGCCGCGTGCACGCAGCACGCGCAGCGCGCCAGCGGCCTGGCGCCCGCAGCCGATGGCCAGCGCCGGCGCCTCGTTGGCCAGTGACGCAAAGGCCTCGCCGTAGCCGTTGACATCGCCGGGCAGGCGGCGCGGCGACAGCCAGCGCCAGGGCGCGCGCGGTTGCAGGAGCAGCGGTCGGTGGGTGCCCTGGCGCAGTGCCGAGGCCAGCGCGACCGCCTGGCGGACATTGCCCGCGCGGCCGTCAGTGACCGTCCACGGCGCGCTCGATCGTTTCACCATTGGCATTAATTCGTTTCAGCCCTGCTGGGTGTTGCAACAGTCGCGACACTCTACACTGCGGCTCGTCGTTTCGCCCCGCGCCGCCCGCGGGCACTGACTTCCCTTCGCCGCCCTGGAGATCCACCGATGTCCCACGTGCTCGACGCCGCCGCCCTCGACCAGCTGTTCCGCACGGCCCGCACCCAGAACGCCTTCCTCGACAAGCCGGTCCCCGAGAGCCTGCTGAAGGAACTGTACGACCTGGTGAAGTGGGGCCCCACCGCGGCCAACACCACGCCGGCCCGCTTCGTCTTCGTCACCTCGAAGGAGGCCAAGGACAAGCTGGCCCCGGCGCTGTCCGAAGGCAACCTGGCCAAGACCATGGCCGCGCCGGTCACCGTCATCATCGGTTTCGACCTGGACTTCCACGAGAAGCTGCCGTACCTGTTCCCGCACACCGATGCCAAGGCCTGGTTCGACGGCCCGCAGGAAGGCCGCCACGAAGCGGCCATCCGCAACGGCAGCCTGCAGGGCGCCTACCTGATCCTGGCTGCGCGCGCGCTGGGCCTGGATGCCGGCCCGATGTCCGGCTTCGACCCGGCCAAGGTCGACGACGCCTTCTTCGCCGGCACCTCCATCAAGTCGAATTTCCTGGTCAACCTGGGTTACGGTGACCCGGCGGGCCTGTTCCCGCGCCTGCCGCGCCTGTCGTTCGACGAAGCGGCGCGCATCGCGTAAGACGCTGTATCGGTTTCGGGCCCGCCGTCGTGCGGCGGGCTCTTGCTGCACCGTGTACCCACCCTACGATCCGGAGAGTTCCTCAGATGAGCGCCACCCGTAAACTGCTGCTGCCGCTGGCCCTGACCCTGGCCATCGCCGCCTGCTCCAAGCCGGCCGACACCGCTGCCCCGGCGGCCGATGCTGCCGCCCCGGCCACCACCGAGCAGGCCGCCACCCCGGCGGCTGATGCCGCTGCTGCCGCGCCGGCCGCCGAAGCGATCAAGATCGCCTCGGGCACCTACAAGCTGGACCCGAGCCACACCGACGTGCTGGCGCAGTGGAGCCACTTCGGCTTCTCCAACCCGAGCGCGCACTTCGGCAACGTCGAAGGCACCCTGGTGTACAACGCCGAAGACGTGACCAAGTCCACCGTGGAAGTGAAGCTGCCGCTGAGCGGCCTGAACAGCTTCACCGCCAAGTTCGACGAACACCTGAAGAGCGCCGACTTCTTCGACGCCGCCAAGTTCGCCGATGCCACCTTCAAGAGCACCAAGGTGGAAGCGGCCGGCACCAACAAGCTGACCGTCACCGGCGACCTGACCATCAAGGGCATCACCAAGCCGGTCGCCCTGGACGTCACCGTCAACGGCGGCGGCGAGCACCCGATGGCCAAGGTTCCGGCCGCCGGCTTCGATGCCACCACCACCCTGAAGCGCAGCGATTTCGGCGTCGGCGCCTACGCCCCGAACGTCAGCGATGAAGTGAAGATCCGCATCACCACCGAAGCCACCGGCGAAAAGCCGGCGGCTTGATGTACCCGACTCACTCGTCGTGAGAAGGCAGAAGGCCCGCTGAAAAGCGGGCCTTCTTTTTTGCGGTGCGGGTAGAGCCGGCCGCTGGCCGGCTGCTTGCGAGCTGGCCGATCATTAGGGGTTGCCGGCCAGCGGCCGGCACTACCTGGCAGGTGCCAACCTGCATCTGGTGGGTGCGGACCGTTGGTCCGCACGATCCCTCAGCGCAACGCGCCCAACCATGCCACGCACGCTTCGCTCGGGCTCTGCTTGGCCTTCACCGCCAGCCCGCTGGCCCGTGCGAACGTCTGCGCGGCCTGCGCCACCACCTGGCGCGCGATCAGCGCCGCCTGCTTGGTGGCCGCCTGTTGCTTGCGCAGCTGCACGATGTGCACCGACGGCCGGCCTACCGGCGCGTACTTCTGGTCGCGGCGCAGCACATCGGCCACCTGCGCCACTTCGAATTCGGCCTGCAGGTAGCGGTGCTGCGCCGCCACCAGCTCGCGCAGCGGCGCGCGCAGTGCAGCGGTGTCGGCGAACGCGGCCAGCGCCGCATCGCAGGCGGCGTCATCGGCAAAGCGGGTACGCAGCGCGTCCACGCTGGCCAGGGTCAGTTTGGCCATGTGGGCCTCGTTGCTGCAGGAAAGGAGCGCGATTGTCGCATTGCCAGCTCGGTAGTGCCGGCCGCTGGCCGGCAATTCCATGGGAGTGTGCGGACCAACGGTCCGCACCCACCAGTCGATGGCGGTCCGCACCCACCGACGGCGGCGCAACCGAGCGTGGACTCGGCTCTACAATGCCCCGCTGTATCACCCATGGAAGGAAGACCCATGCAGGACGCGCAGTACTGGTTGAACGAGTTCTGGTCGGGCCTGAGCGTGCTGGATCTGCTGGGCGGCAGCGTGCTCGGTACGCTGCTTGGCCTGGTGCTGGGCATCCTCGGCTGGCGCTGGCTGCACCGCCGGGGTTGGTTGCAGCGGCGCAAGCGCTGGCATCACTGGCTGCTGGCCAGCTACGTGGTGCTGCTGCCGCTGGCCACGGCCTTCTTCGGCCTGCAGCTGGGCTTCACCGCCGGTGCGCACCGCGCGCTGTTCAAGCAGCTTGATCATTTCCAGCCGCACCTGCAGACCCTGGTGGAAGGCTGGAGCGAAGGCTTCACCGACTCGCTGGACGACCCACCCATGCGCGAGGCATTGCGCAGCCAGGGCACGGTGGGCGATGTGGCCGACACCATCGCCACGGCCTACCTCAGCGAACATCCACTGCCCGGCCTGGACCGTCTTGGCAACGGCCCGTTGGCGCGCGGTACCGGCTGGGTGATCGGCAAGGTGCGCGAAGGCCTGCTGCGTGGCATGGTGGAAGACACGCTGGTGGACAAGGCTGGCACCCTCGGCCTGGAACCCAAGGTGGTGCGCGAGGCGCTGACCATGCATGTGGATGAGCTGCTGCACACCCGTGGCGTGCTGCGGCTGGTGAAGGCGCAGATCAACGGCATGATGCCCGGCGTGTACTTCGGGCTGCTGTTGCCGCTGCTGGTCGTCGCACTGCTGGTGGCGCTGGAGATCTGGGCCGCGCAGCGGTTCGGGTGGGTGCGGCACTACCCTTCGGAGGGCGTGCGGACCAACGGTCCGCACCTACCGTCCTTTGATCAATCGCCGTCGGCCTCGTCCGGGTGGGCCTTCCAGTAGCCGGTCGAACGGATCCAGTCGCGCGGTACGCCCAGGTGGCCTTCGATGAACTTGCGCATCATCCGCGCGCGGCGCGATTCGGTGGCGATCCAGTAGAAGACATCGCCGTCCGGTGCCTCGAAGTCGGTCAGCATGTCTTCCAGCAGCGTGCTGCTGGCCGCCGGGAAGCCGTTGCGCTCCAGCCAGTGGATGCGCACGTTCTCGTACTGCGGCAGGTCCTGGCGCTCGGCCTCGTCGCGCACCTCAATGAACGCCTGCACTTCGGCACCGTCGGGCAGCACGTCCAGCCAGCGGGCGATGGCCGGCAGTGCGGTCTCGTCGCCGATCAGCACGTAGGCGTCGTAGGTGTCGGCCACCACGAACGAGCCGCGCGGGCCGCCGATCACCAGCGTGTCGCCCGGCTGCGCGCGCTCGGCCCACGGCCCGGCGACGCCCTGGTCGTGCAGCAGGAAGTCGATGGCCAGCTCGCCGGTCTCGTGGTCCCACCAGCGCGGGGTGTAGTCGCGCGACGGCGAGGGCGCCTTGCCGGCCGGATAGCTGCGGCCTTCGGCGGTCAGCACCGGCAGCACCATCTCGCCGCTGGCGTTGGGGAAGAACAGCTTGATGTGGTCGTCGGCGCCGGGCGAATCGAAGCCGGCCAGATCGTCGCCGCCCAGCACCACGCGGCGCATGTGCGGGGTGACTTCTTCGGTGCGCAGCACGGTCAGTTCACGGAAGCGCACATCCAGGCGCAGGCGCGTGTTGTTGTGTTCGGTCATGGGGTTTTACCTGCAAAGGTGTCGCGCGGGCGCGCGCGGCATGGGGGAGACCTGGCTGGATTCAGTCTGGCTGGGTCGTTGAAAGGGGTGATGCCTCGCTACCGGCGGTACCGTTCAGCAGGGCCGAGGCCCGGCTCAGCAGCGCCGCCACCTCGTCCGCCTCGCCTTCGGCCCAGCGGCCGTGGTGATGCACCAGCGCCCGCTTGAACTCGCGCAGGGCAGTGGCCAGCGGCGGCGGCAACGACGCCTTGGTGATCTCGCGGGCACGGTCGAAGGCTCGCCGTTGCGCGAGGCGTACCTGGGTACGCTGCACCTTCAGCTCGAACTCGCCGGCGGCGGTGATGCGGAAGATCCGTTTGCCGTCCACCTCTTCGGCCTCGATCCAGCCGGCCTGCTCGAAGCTGGCCAGCAGCGGGTACATGGTGCCGGCGCTGGGCGTGTAGGCCTGCATGAACTGGTTGCTGATCAGCTGCATCAGCTCGTAGCCATGGCGTGGCTGCTCGCCGATCAGGGCCAGCACCAGCAGGCGCAGGTCGCCCCGGCTGAGCACCCGTGGCTGGCCGTTGCGGCGCGGTACATCCGGATCGGTGGAACGGGCTCTGGGAGAAGACGTACGGCTCATTTCGATATATCGGTAAACGAGTGTGCAAACGATATATCGATATATCGAAGCCGGCAATCATCGATCCGGCCACAAGCAGGTCCGTTTTGGGCCACGGCCGGCCACGCGCACAGCAAAAGGGGCGCCCCTTGCAGGGCGCCCCGGCGATGCTGTGGAAGGGAGCAGGGCCGCCAGGCCCCTCATTCGCGGCCCACGTTGGACCCGCAGCCCGTACCGATCCAGAGGCAGGTGCGACATGTTGTCGCCGGTTCAGTACCGTTGCACGATCCGCCCCTACAGCGGTGCCGGAGTTGCCCTACAACCGTCATCGGCAGCAGTAACACTGCGTCCTGCACATGGGCGCAGCCGCCCGCAAGCGACAGCCCGCGCAGCCGCCAAGGCCCGCCGCAGGGCCGTCAGGGGGCCCGGCAAGCCCCTTGCGGACACTGGCCGGTTGCATCCATACGCCTGCGTAGCCAAGTGACGAAAGCCCTTGGTGCGCTACACTTTGCGGTCTAGAAATCTATACAACAGTCGCGCGCGTGCGTGCGGTAATGGGAGCGCTAATGAACTGGTTGAACGAGGTGCTGAACAACGACCCGAATCCTGTGGAAACCCAGGAGTGGATCGAGTCGTTGAAGGCCGTTATTGATGTCGAGGGCTCCGAGCGCGCGCATCAGCTGCTGGAAGGCATGGTGGAACTGACCCGTCGTTCGGGCGCCTACCTGCCGTTCTCTCCCACCACCGAATACGTCAACACCATCGAACCGCAGTTCGAGGCCAAGAGCCCGGGCAACGCCGAGCTGGAATGGCGCATCCGTTCGATCATCCGCTGGAACGCGATGGCCACCGTGGTGCGCGCCAACCGCAAGCCGGGTGACCTGGGCGGCCACATCGCCTCGTTCGCCTCCGGCGCCACCCTGTACGACGTGGGCTTCAACCACTTCTGGCGCGCCCCGAGCGAAAACCACCCGGGCGACCTGCTGTTCATCCAGGGCCACAGCGCCCCGGGCATCTACGCGCGTTCCTTCCTGGAAGGCCGCATCAGCGAAGAGCAGCTGGACAAGTTCCGCATGGAAGTGGACGGCGGTGGCCTGTCCTCGTACCCGCACCCGTGGCTGATGCCGGACTACTGGCAGACCCCGACCGTGTCGATGGGCCTGGGCCCGCTGGCCGCCATCTACCAGGCGCAGTTCATGCGCTACCTGGAAAACCGTGGCCTGATCGAGAAGTCCGACCGCAAGGTGTGGTGCTTCATCGGCGACGGCGAGAGCGACGAGCCGGAAACCCTGGGTGCCATCGCGCTGGCTGGCCGTGAAGGCCTGGACAACCTGATCTTCGTGGTGAACTGCAACCTGCAGCGCCTGGACGGCCCGGTGCGCGGCAACGGCAAGATCATCCAGGAACTGGAAGGCGTGTTCCGTGGCGGCGGCTGGAACGTGATCAAGCTGCTGTGGGGCGGTTACTGGGATGCCCTGCTGGCCAAGGACACCAACGGCGTCCTGAAGAAGCTGATGATGGAAACCGTCGACGGCGAGTACCAGAACTGCAAGGCCTTCGGCGGCGCGTATACCCGCGAGCATTTCTTCGGCAAGTACCCGGAAACCGCCGCGATGGTGGCCGGCCTGAGCGACGACGACATCTGGCGCCTGAACCGTGGTGGCCACGACCCGCACAAGGTGTACGCCGCCTACCACCAGGCCGTGAACACCAAGGGCATGCCGACCGTCATCCTGGCCAAGACCGTGAAGGGTTACGGCATGGGCAGCGCCGGTGAAGCGCTGAACCCGACCCACCAGACCAAGAAGCTGGACGACGAAGCGGTGCGCCACTTCCGCGACCGCTTCAACATTCCGGTAACCGACGCGCAGCTGGCCGACGGCCAGGTGCCGTTCTACCACCCGGGCCCGGATTCGCCGGAAGTGCAGTACCTGCAGGAACGCCGTGCCGCGCTGGGTGGTTACCTGCCGCAGCGCCGCCGCAAGGCCGACAAGACCTTCGTGGCACCGAAGCTGGAAGCCTACGAGCGCCTGCTGAAGAGCAGCGGCGAGCGCAGCTACTCCACCACCATGGCCTTCGTGCAGAGCCTGAACATCACCCTGCGTGACAAGGAACTGGGCCCGCACATCGTGCCGATCGTGGCCGACGAAGCCCGTACCTTCGGCATGGAAGGCCTGTTCCGCCAGATCGGCATCTACGCGCCGTTCGGCCAGAAGTACAAGCCGGTCGATGCCGATCAGCTGATGTTCTACCGCGAAGACCAGAGCGGCCAGGTGCTGCAGCAGGGCATCAGCGAGCCGGGTGCGATCAGCTCGTGGATGGCCGCCGGTACCAGCTACTCGGTCAGCAACGTGCCGATGCTGCCGTTCTACATCTACTACTCGATGTTCGGCTTCCAGCGCGTGGGCGACATCGCCTGGCAGGCAGCGGACATGCGTACCCGCGGCTTCCTGCTGGGTGGCACCGCCGGCCGCACCACGCTGAACGGTGAAGGCCTGCAGCACGAAGATGGCTTCAGCCATCTGGTGGCCGGTGGCATCCCGAACGTGCGCAGCTACGACCCGACCTTCGGCTTCGAAGTGACGGTGATCCTGCAGCACGGCACCAAGCGCATGATGGAAGACCAGGTGGACGAGTACTACTACGTCACCCTGATGAACGAGAACTACACCCACCCGGAAATGCCGGAAGGTGCAGCCGAAGGCATCGTCAAGGGCATGTACCTGTTGACCGACGCCGGCAAGCCGAAGAAGGGCGAGCTGCGCGTGCAGCTGCTGGGTTCGGGCACCATCCTGCGCGAAGCCATTGCCGCGGCCGAGCTGCTGGACAAGGACTTCGGCGTGGCCGCCGATATCTGGAGCTGCCCGAGCTTCAACGAACTGCGTCGCGATGGTTTCGACGTGGAGCGTGCCAACCGCCTGCATCCGGAAGGTGAGCAGCGCAAGGCCTACGTGACCGAGCTGCTGGAAGGCCGCCAGGGCCCGGCGATTGCCGCCACTGACTACGTGCGTGCATATGCGGACCAGATCCGTGCGTTCGTGCCGATGTCGTACACCGTGCTGGGTACGGATGGGTTTGGCCGTTCGGATACGCGTGCGAACCTGCGCCGGTTCTTTGAGGTTGACCGGTACTACATCGCGCATGCCGCGATTGCGGCGCTGGCGAAGGAAGGGAAGATGACCGCGAAGGATGTGGCCCGGGCGATCAAGCAGTACAAGATTGATCCGGAGAAGGCTAATCCTGTTGGGGTTTGATTGACGGGTGGACTTGATTCTCAGCTATTGAGATAGTGGGCCCATATGATGGGCCCACTAACGTAGGAGAACGTCTATGAGCTCGGAAGTCCGAGAACTGAAGCGGCATCTAAAGACGATTGAAAGGAAGTCAGTTCTAGATATTCAGCAGGCTCAGACCAGTCAGAATATTAATGGTTCAGTTAAGGTTGACGCTTCCAAGGTTTACGTAGGTTTCGTGGACGCACGTCATGCAGTGAATGCGCTTAGGAAGAGAATTCAAGAGCAGATTCGATAAAATAGGGATGTATATATGGGGGCAGGAAGCTCAGCTATTGTTATGACAGCGCTGCTTATTAGTGGCTATCTGTTTAACTTAATATTTCACCCTTTTCGATTTTTCTCTAACAGAGCGGAAGGGCAAAAGCTTTTCTTTATGGCTGCGGGCACCGGGTTAATCCTCGGTGCTTTTGTTTTTCTGGCTGCTGGAATTCTCAGGCCGTCCCTTGACTCGGGGGCGTGGATCTTGCGTGCTGCACATGTAGTGGATCGTGCGATTCCAGTTCCACATGCCTGCAAGCTTATTGCTATGATTCTCGGCTCAATAGTATCCGCGTCGCTGCTAAATATATTCTCTGTAATCCTAGTCGGAGGACAGCGTTCTAAGCCTCATGTAAGCAATATTTTGCATCAGCGAGGGCGCGCGCAGTGTGTCTACGATCGACTTACTGAGCAGTTCGGTTCGCCTATGGCTCAGTTACTTCGGCGTGCCGTTGATGAACAAAAGCTCGTTATGGTAACGCTTAAGTTGAGAAAGATATACTGCGGAAGGGTGTTTGAAGTCCCATCTAGAATCGATCTTCCTGAGTCATGCATTGAGCTTCTACCGACGTTCTCATCATTCAGAGATAAAGATACTCTTCGGATGGGGGAGAGGACCGAGTATCCAGTGGTTGATATTTGGGTTGCCCGCCAGCGTGCATATACTCTGGAAAAGCAAATTGAGATGTTCGATGCAAATGTCCATAAGGAAGTCCCTGCCAGGCTGAGCCAAAGTCCACAGGGGAGTAAATACATAAGAAGGGTTAGGCGGGGGTTGCAGAAGCAGTATGATGAGGCGGAGCGGCTCGTAAGGCACCTCATGGGAGGGCGATCTCTAGATGTAGGAGATTGGATAAAGGTCCTCCCCGTGAAAGAGATCGATTCACTTTCATTCTTTGACTCGGGTGCATACAAGGATTGGTTTGCTAAGCCGAGCGTCGATTCCGGTCCGGTTGAGGATTAGATATCTATTTCAAGGTGTTCGTAGATTTTTCTGCAGCCATCTGGGGGGGGTATGAAATACATAAGCTTCTCAATTGAGAATTTTCGAGGCATCAAGAAACTTTCAATAGAGCTTCCCGATATTCCAAAGATACTAACTTTGGTTGGTCTCAATGAGAGTGGAAAGACAACAATATTAGAGGCGCTTAATCATTTCACATACAACACGGAATCACTTGCCCCGCTTGACATAAAGGGGTACGGCATTAAAGATCCCAATAGCCTGATTCCTGTTTCAAAGAAATCAAACTTCAATGGTTCTATTGTAATTAGGGCAATGGTGGCGATGGACGCGGCCGATGTCGCGGCCACGAACAAACACCTCGCCAGCACTGGAATCAAGGAGACGAGTCTCACGCCCCAGAGGTTTGAAATTAGACAGGAGCTGAAGTTCGCGGATTCCGTTTTCTCTGCTGCAAGTAATACATGGAACCTGCAATTTCAAACGAGAAGTGGTAAGTCTCGCGTGTTAAAGAGGGCAAAGGCGGAAGAATGGAAGTTGGCAGTTGCTTTTCTCAAGGAGCGAATGCCATCTCTAATATACTTCCCGACGTTCAGTCTTGATTTTCCAGAAAAAATTTATCTGGAGAATGCTCCATCCGATGAAAAAAAGCATCAGTTCTACGTAAAGGTAATTCAAGATGTGCTTGATTCAGTTGGAAATGGAGCAACGGTTGAGAATCACATATCGAGGCGCCTTCTCAGCGACAAAGAGCATGATCGCGTGCCGCTAGATGGCACTCTGTTAGCCATCAGTCGAGCAGTTTCACATTCAGTGTTCTCAGCCTGGGATCGTGTATTTAACAAGCCCTCAGTGTTGAAGAGGGTGAGTGTTATCGGAGGAGTCGAAGAGAATTCAAAGGGTCTAGCTCCCTATCTACAGTTCCGGCGACGTCCCCCCGTCCTCAGTAGCGGTCGGGTTTAGAGTCCGGTGCTGATCTTATCCCTCTTGCCATCCAACTGCGCGGCGTACTGGGCGGGCGTCAGCCCGCCAAGTGCTCGTTTAGGCCTTTCCTCGTTGTAGTCGCGCCGCCAGCTTTCGATACTGGTTCTGGCATGGAGCAACGTCGGGAACCAGTGCTCGTTCAGACATTCGTCGCGTAGCCGCCCGTTGAAGGACTCAACGTAAGCGTTTTGGTTCGGCTTGCCCGGCTCGATCAGGCGCAGGACAATTCCTTTCTCGTGAGCCCACGCCACCATCGCTTTGCCGCAAAACTCCCTGCCGTTGTCCGTCCTGATCACTTGTGGCAAACCGCGCTGAACGGCCAATCTGTCCAGCACCCTGGCAACGCCCTGCCCGGAAATGGCCCGTTCCACCTCGATGGCCACGGCCTCGTGGGTGGCGTCGTCAACGATGGTCAGGCACTTGATTACTCGGCCTTCCGCGGTGCGGTCGAACACGAAATCCATCGACCACACCTGATTGGCGGCGGACGGGCGCAGCAAGGGCTGACGCTCACCGGCAGGCACCTTCTTGCGCTTCCTGCGACTCACCTGCAGACCCGCTTCCTGATACAGGCGCTCCACGCGCTTGTAGTTCACAACAAGCCCCTTCTGTCGCAATTTCAGATGGATCATGCCCACGCCGTAACGTCGATGCCGGTCTGCCAGCACAGCGATCTGCTCGCGCAATTCAACGTTGTGGTCCGGCCTGGGTTCGTAACGCAGCGCGCTGGCGCTCATGCGTGCAACCACCAACGCGCGCCGCTCGCTCAGCCCTTTCTCGACCATGCTCCGCACCAGCAATCTGCGCGCCGGTGCGGTCACCACTTTTTTCGCAATGCATCCTTGATGACGTCGTTCTCGAACACCTGCTCGGCCAGCAACTTCTTCAGGCGTGTGTTCTCGGCCTCCAAGTCCTTGAGCCGCTTGGCGTCGGGCACGCTCATGCCACCGAACTTGCTGCGCCACAAGTAGTACGAGGCCTCACTGAAGCCATGCTGGCGGCATAGGTCCTTGATCGGCATGCCCGCCTCGACCTCGCGCAGGAAGCCGATGATCTGTTCTTCGGAAAAGCGCTTCTTCACGTCCAATCTCCTTGTCGTTGAGGATTGGACTCCAAACCGTCGCGCTACTCAATCTCGGGGGGACGTCGTTTCAGCCGAGGGCGTTGGCGACTCTTGAAAATGGCGTCGGCGTAAAGTGGATACTTCATCCTGCATGAGCCCTGGTGGGTTAAGGAAGGTCAGGAAATCAAGAAGTCTCGCTTTGCCGAGGAGTAGACTGTCTATGCATTAGAAGAATGGAGGGGCCTCGACATCTCCATTCTTCTATCAAAAACGACGTCTCGGTGAAATTCCAAGAAGCTAAGCTGCTTCCGAGAAAAGATCCCGTATCGAATTGATGTATCAAACTTCAGGCCGAACCGAACTTGGACGTCAGATGGTAGGCTGCTCGAAACTAGTACGCGACCGCTCGCCGAAAAGCTAATCCATCCGCGATCAAAGAGCAGATCGGCATGCGGAGCCAGAAGAAGACCGTTCTCCCCATCAACACGCTCACTATGAGTGCTATCAGCCCATGGCTTGATATGGCTCGCGCGGAGGAATCTCAGGTCCTCAATGCCGGTTAGCCGGCACCCCTTCTCAACGCCGATCAGACGCTCGCGGAACAGGCGTTGCTTCGTCCGCACTTCGGTTTCGCGTCTTGTGGTCGTCGCGCCAACGTCATCGATAGCGGCATCGATCTCTGCCTGGTCCGTCTCACCCGCCGCGAGGCCAATTGAAGCTTCCAGTGATCTCAAACGGAACACGATGGCAGATCTTGGCTGCCCTTCCCGATCTGGCGTGCCAGGTTGATCGTAGGAGGACTGGCACAGGAACCTACCAAGGTAACGGTAGGGCCGCCCCTTGCCCATCATCTGAAACACCACGAGCGTCTTGCCATCCTTGACGTGCTCACCAATCGCTCGGTTGCCCGCCACATACTTCATGTCCCCGACTTGACCCTCGCCGAAGTAATGAAAGACTTCGTCGTCGTCCCAAAAGTCATGGTAGCCGTGAGACACGCCGGCCTCGCCAGTGAACGCGATGACTAGCGGATGCTCCTTGGGTGTCGAAATGCCGCCTTGCTGTTGCCCGCCAAATACACCGTGGATCTGCTTTTGACGGTTGTAGAGCGCGCCCACCTCGAATGGAAGTTCCATCCTAGATCCCTGTCCCAGAAGCTAAGTGCCCAGGATTCTAGCCAGAACCACGTTCCTTGTGTCATCGATTGACGCGTTTGGCTGCTAGGGCAGGGTGCAGTTGGGGCTAATGGGAGGCAGGCCTAGGGCAGCTGTTCTCAGGCGCGCTCAAGTTCCTCCTGCGTCTCTCTGGTGAGCCCCAACCATCTTTCCAGCGCTCCAGCTCTATTGCATCGCTTGCGACCGTAGACATGGTGACTATCTGAAGACTTGCCCCAGAGTTGTCCGCGAGCAGAATGACATCGCCAAGTACGCTCATATCAAAGAAGCGTCTACTGGAATCATGCTTTCCGATGGTGACGCCCTGGCAAGCCAACGCTTGGGCAAAGTTCTCGGCGTCGGCCTGGAACAAGGCAAACTCCGAGTCGGTGAGTCTTGGGTAGCTCTCAAAACGCATTGCGGTGGCCGGCGCGTACGTCCCTCCAATGATCAATCCCAATAGCGCTGCCGTCGTCAGGGCAAGCAAAGTCCGGCTCGGCATAGTGAGGCTAGTGTTAGAGGCTAAAGGCTCAGATAGCGGCGAATGCTTCGGACCTTGCATACGATCCGTGCATTGCATTCGATGTGCGCAGCGAGGTGCGCTCTACTCCCGAACCTGTAGCCGCTCGATAGCCTGCGCAGTCAACGCCACACACGCCATCTTCAACCCTTCCATCACCCGGTCCCCCAGGTACTCCTCGGGCGCGCCGTTCTGCCGAGTCCGCTCCGCAGCCAGCATCAGTTCCGCCACCACGCGCAGCCCCGCCAGCGCGCAATCCGCATCAGCCAGCTGTAGACAGCGCCCAGGCAGTTGATGCCGTTCCGGCCAAGGCTGGCCATCCGCAGCCGCACCGGTCCCGATGCGGCGTAGCGTGGCGACGAAGGCGTTGGGATCGATGGACGGTTCGCGCCCGAGTTCGGCGTTGTCCGGATCGTACTGCGCGTGCAGGGAACGGAAGTCCGATGTGTTCATGGCAATGCTCCGTACAGGACAGATAGCAACGCCACCGATAAAAGTGGCGGACGATGCGAGGCTCGAAAACCGGTCAACAACCAATCCGGCGGATCCGAAGATCCCCACGCACCGCCCGCCATGGACCGCGAACGGATTGCCAGCCGGCGTCACACGATCGTGACGCCGGCTGACAAGCGCAAACACATGGTTGTTGACCGGGTTTTCGACGCCCGTGCCACCCTGTGTGAGGTGGCCTGCCAAGGTGTACTCGCATGGTTGCGAGATGCCAAGAAACCGTAGGCCGCAGAGACCGCAAATGCTGACGCTTACGGCATTGTTGCATGGCGAGCGCGTGGCAGAACCCTTGCGGTGCAGTGGTTTCGGCCGGTGTTAAGTTATCGCCCGGATGCGCTTCAAAAAGTACGGTTTGCAGCCGTGTTGGATCCCAAAAGCGACACCTAGCCCGCTGGGCTGATACGCGCAGCGTGCCGATTGCGACACGGCTTAACTTTGCAGCGCCACGCCCGGCCGTGGCCACAGCGCATCGTCGCGCTCCAGGTCGTAGTCGCTGCCGAACGCCAGCGCCGCCTCGCGCGGTGGGAGGTCTGCGTAGCAGCCGAGCAGGTACTCATCCATGCCGGCATCGCCATGGTCGATGGCGAACAGGTGGAGGAGCTCTTTGTCAAAGGCTTCGAGCCATGCGGGATCGATCCTGGTCATGGGCATCCTCCGGTGGGGGAGCAGAGGATGGTCTACCGCCATCTCAGAGGGTGCGATTACGGGCAGTATCTCCTTCTCAGTCATCACAGGGGCTCATCAGCGGAAGCCGCGAACCCATCGCGTCTGTCTCGAAACGACCAAGCCAAGAAGGGTAAGCTCCATCTGCGGTGTCATTGAAGGGAATCCAGGGACGCAGGCGATGAAGCAAAGCCCCATCCAAGGCCCTCAAGCGGGCCAGTTCTACTTGTTCTCCCCCGATCTGGAAAGCAGCCGTCCTTTTCGGGGCGCCGAGGTTGAGAACCTGTCGGTGTTGCTCGATCCACCACGCATCATTCTGCGCCCGGACATCGGGGGCCTCCCGGCGCTTCGCGAGAAGCCACGCATCGTCTTCGAGGCTTCCAAGGGCCCTGAGCCACGTGACCTGGAGGGCGGCTTCAGCGGGTACTGGCTCGTCTCGGAACGGCTATGGCAGGTGATGAATTCTGTGGATCCGCATGCGTTCGACTTTGTTGAGTGTGATGTCCGCCTGGCCGATGGCACACCTATGCCACGGCGTTTTCTGTGCGACGTGGTGCGTGAACTGGACGCGATAGACGAGGGGCGTTCAAGGCTTGATATCGAGATCGATGAGGGCTTCGTCAACGGAAAGTTCTATTCGCTTGCAGGCGGGGCGAGTCTGGCCATTCGCTCTGAGGTGGTGCGAGATGCGCATGTCTTCCTGACTCCATTCAGCACCTTCGTGATCGCGAGCCGCGAGTTTGTTGATGCAGTTTACGCGGCGGGGCTTCCCACGAATCCTCGGGATAGCGGCATTTCGTTCGTGGATGCTGCGGAAATTTGACCTTGGGGGCAGACTACTGATGAGTAGCCAGTTGCGGCGTGTTCAACAGCCGCACGGTTCAGTCAGGCGTGCCCGGCTGTAGCCACCGCCCATCGTCCAGCTGCAGGTCGTGGTTGCTACCGAACACCAGGACTGCCTCGCGAGGTGGAGGTCCGCGTAGCAGCCCAGCGGGTGCTCGTCCAAGCCGACGTCGCTATTGTCGATGACGACCAAGTGAAGGGCGTCCATTGAACGGGTGATCTACGTGTAATGCATTTCGTTGTCATCCGATACCGGCTGCTGCAGACGGGGTTACAGGAAGTATGCCCAGTCGGCACGTATCTTTAGGATTGCGAGTGTTTGCTCCGTGACCGGCCCCCGGTAAGCTGTGTCCAGTGCAGGAATCAGAATGAGATGGAGATAGCGCATGGATTCGACCTCAGCTAATCATCCCCGGAAGGGGGAGTTCTTTCTCCTTGAGGCCGGTGCAATCAGTGGCCCTGCATGCGGGGTCGTCTTCGAGAATCTGGATCGTCTGCTGTCTCCTCCCCGCATGATCCTGCTACCAGAGGAGGGAGGCATTCCACCACTCCGCGAGGTTCCGCGATTGGCCTTCAATCCCAGCGTAGGCGCACCGCCACGGGATCTAGAGCCGGGATTCAGCGGATACTGGCTGGTCTCGAAGCGACTGCACGACGTGATGATTTCCGTTGATCCTCACGCCTTCGCCTTTGCGGAAGTTGACTATCGGCTGGAAGATGGCAGCCAAGGCGACCGCCGCTACTTGTGCACTGTGATCCGGGTAGTTGATGCGTTGGACGAAGGTGCTTCCAAGCTTTTTATTGATACCTCCGAGGAATTCATCAACGGGAAGTTCTACGACCTGGGTGGTGGTGCAAGTGTGACGTTTGATCGTGGCGCGCTCGGCCAGGCGCACGTCTTCAAGACACCTTATACAGCCTCTGTTTTCTGCGATCACGTGTTCAAAGACGCAGTGGAAAGCGCTGGCGTGGCTACTGACGATGATACCGACGGCATGTGGTTCATTGACGCTGCAGATATCTAGCCGCTTTGCAGCCGCTGAGCAGGAAGGAGCCTGATCGATGCCTCGCAACGGACCTGACTTTCAAGACCATCACGCGATCGAGCAGCGTACGCTAGCGCGTAGCCCGCTGCTCAGGATGCTCGCCGACACTGGTCATTTTGATATCCACGCTCCGGAGAATCGGATCTTTCTCCCGGCTGATCCGGCGTTCGCTCAATCGCTGGGAATTACTCCGCACAGCGGTGGCCCTATCGCCGACTATCAGATCGGCCTTCTGCAACGTTTGCGTCGCCTGGAGCAGACGCCCGACGGAGTGGCCGCGTTCAACGGAGACGCTGCCGCACAGGCGCGAATTTCCGGGCGGGTGGAGGCACTGCGCGACACGGTACGGGTCGGTCTGATCAATGGTGATCTCTACACCAACGCCCCCTATGGTCTAAAGCCTGACGATATTCGGCCACGGGTTCAGAGCTTCTTCTTCAACGAAGCCCGTTATGGCCAGTTAAACGCCCCCCAGCTCCAACAGCTTAGGAGCTTCACGCCGATCGATAGCGGCTGGGCGGGTGTTACCCATTCGGAGCATCGTGTGGTGGCCACGCTCCGGCACGTTCAGTCATCTCCCAATCCGTTAACACGTGGAGGTGGAGCAGAGTTGCAGCGTCAAGGCCTTTCGGAGGCAATCTCCAGCGCCTACCACGGTGGCAGGCTGAGCATATCCTCAGAGGGAGTCCTGGTAGTTGAGAATGCTCTGGGTAAGGAAGCGGCAGACCCATTGCGCGTCCCGCAAGGTCAGCGAGGATTTGCAACTACCAGCATCCTCCTCGGCGAAGCCTCCACCAGCCAACTGATCCGCTCCGGTGGCCTGCTCGCCTCCAGCGCCGACGCTGTCATCACCGCCCGCCGCACCTCGCAGCTGCTGGAGGAGGGCAACGGCACCGCCGCTCAGTCCGAGCTCACCCACGCCCTGGCGCGCAACGGCGGTGGCTGGATCGGTGGCATGGCCACCGCATCGGTGATTGGCACCTCCAGCTTCATCCCTGCGGCCATCGTCGCGGGCGATGCGCTGCTGATGAGCAAGGCGTTCGACAAGGGCGCCGATCTGCTCGACAACCGCGCCGTCTACCGGCAGACCGACAAGGCCGATGTCACGTGGCAGTTCGATGGCCGCAACTGGCAGCGCCAGGCGGTCATGGACAGCGCGGGCGACGGCCTGGGCAATCCGGCTGAGCGCAGTGTGGGCGCCAGTTACGAGAAGGCCCGCGAGCTGGGCGCATATGCCCATGTAAAAGCGGTAGAGCTGGCGCTGGGCAAGGCGCCGCCGCCGCAGGATCCTTTCAGCATCCCGGCGAAGGACGGCGAGGGCCGTCTGGACAATCCCAACTGGCACCGCGATGCGCAGACCGAACAGTGGACGCGGCAGGTCAAGATTGGCGTGTCCGGCGCCAACGACCGGGGTGTGTATGAGACGCAGACCGCCAGCCCCGAACACGCCAACGAGTTGAATCGTGAGGCGGTGCAGCGCATCGAGAACAACATCGCCAACGGCAAGGCCGCCATTGCCGCCAGCTACCTGGAGACCTACGCCGCTACCCGCGCCAGCGACTTCGTGCCGCTGGTGCCGGAAGCGGTGGAGCAGGCGCGTGCCAGGCCCGACGCCATCCAGGGCTCGGACAACCAGCTTTATCAGCGCGATGACGCAGGACAATGGCACCACGCTGGCCAGATCGCGCAGGGCAACATGGCGCTGGAGTTGGAGATGACCCGCATCATCCAGCAGCCGTCGCTCGATCAGTTCAACCAGACCATTGCCGCATTGGACGCGCGACCGTTGCCATCTGCGGCGGAGGTGAACCAGAACGAGCTGCGCCACACCTACTACGCTGCGGGCGTCGCGCTGACCCCGGCATGGGAGCAGGCCATTGCCCTGGCCACGGCACGCACGCGCGAGCAGCACGGCATTACGGGTCCCACGCTGCAGGAACTGGGGCCTGTCGCCGAGGGCAACGCGGGCGCGTCCCGGCCCATCACCCATTACCAAGTGGGTCAGGATGGCGTGGCGCGCGCCGTCGCGATCACCAGCACGCAGGAGCTGCAGGCCGCATGGAATGAGGTGCGCGCGCGTGCCAATGAGCAGGCGCCGTTGCCCGACTCGCCCGAGCTGCGCATTGCTGCGCTGTCGGCGGGTGAGCAGGAGGCGTACCGGCAGGCACTGCAGGAAGCCAATCGGCTGGGTGCTGCGCAGGTGGATGCAGGACAGGCTGCACGAGCAGCCGCGCAGGTGGCACATGGCGACAAGCCATCCGAGCAGGATGGGAACGTGGAAGTGCGGCCTGAAGAGCCGGCAACTGCGCAGCCCATCGCGCCTGCGACGGTTGTGGCGGCGCCGCCCGCGAAGGCGGTCACGCCACCGCCTACGCCCGCCCCACAGGATAAGCCCGAGCCTCAGCGGCACGCCGAGCAGCGCGATCCGCCGCGGCGTGAGGCGGAGCCCCAACCTCAGCCCCATCCAAACAGCGAGGCGCCCACCGAAAACCGTACCGCCTCACAGACGCCGGAGCCCGCTGGGCCGATGCAGGCGCCCACGGCCGCACCTGAGCGCGCGACGCCACATGCCGCCGCGCCTCTGGCAGCGGCAACGCAGACGGTGCCCACGCAGCGCACAGAGCAGGCATCGGAGCCGGAACGGATGGCCCCGGTGCCTCCGGTTGCTCCCACTCCAAAGCAGGACATGGCAGTTCAGGAGGTGGAACCGGTGCCCTTCAAGGAGCCGTTGCCTGCTGAACCTGCGTGCGATCCATGGCCTTTGGAGCGGGAAGCGGCACAACACGTGCCAGAGCCCGAACCGGCTCCGTTGGGTGACCACCAGCCCGTCACTGCGGCTGTCACTGTTCCCGCCGAGCCCACGACAGCGCCAGGCCCTGAACCGGCCGCGCCCGCACCGGATGAGGCATCGGGCCCGAACCGGGCGCTGCAGGACCCCACGCAGCCCGGCCATCCCGATCACGCGCTGTATCAGCAGATCCGTGAGGGCGTGGAAGCGCTGGACGCCAAGCACGGCCGCAGCTTCGATGAAGTCAGCGAACGCATGACAGCCAGCCTTCTGGTACTGGCCAAGGACAACGACCTGGAACGGGTGGACCATGTGCTGGTGAGCAACGCTACGAGTGAACATCCGGCCGGGCACACGCTGTTCGTGGTGCAGGGCGAACCGAGCAATCCGGCGCATCAGCGCGCTGCGATGCCGACCGAGCTGGCGGCGCAGACATCAGTGGAAGAGTCACTGCAGCAGTTCGATGCAGTCAGCCGCGAAGCGCATCAGCGTGCTCTTGCCAATCAGATGGATCAGCAGCTGGAAGACCAGCGGGTGCAGCACGAGATACAGATTCGTGCGGCGAACATGTGATTCGGCGGAACGTGTATTCAAGTTCAGGCGGATGCTGCCGATAAGGCGTTACGCGCGTGCGTTGCGCGCTGGGCCGAAGCTCATCGATGAGCTTTCGATGAACTGTGAATGCAGATGGATCCGCAATGAAAGCAACAGATCTGATCGAATCGTTGACCCGGAAGTTGGGAACCACCTCGCAGGGTGAGCTGGCCGCTGCTCTGGGTGTATCAGTGGGGACGCTGATCAACTGGAAGAATCGCGACGAGGACCTGAGTGCCAATCAGGTGGCTTCCGCGTTGGCGAAGTCGCGGGAAGCGGCCGTGGATGAGTCGCAGTTCAGGGCGATCCAGCCAATTGTAGAGTTCTATGCGATTGACCGGTGCCTGACCAAGCAAGAGAAGAGTTGGCAGGTTTTCAACGGTGGTTCGGGCGCGAGCAAGTATGCGCAGGGAGTGAAGGCCGAGCTTGAAAATAGCTGTGGCATCTACATCTTCTATGATTCCCGTGGCCAGGCCTTGTACGTCGGAAAGGCTCGTGAGCAATCGCTCTGGAAGGAAATTAACCTGGCCTTCAATCGACGGCGCGATGTGCAGTCCATCTCGCTGGTTAGCCATCCCGATCGGAATCGAGAGTTCAAGCCAGGCTACGAAAAGCTCCGCCAGCCGAAACGGGTCAGTCTCGAGCTGTTCGACTTGGCTGGGTACTTCAGTGCGTACGACGTGGACCCGGGGATGATTGATGATCTCGAAGCCCTGATGGTTCGTGGCTTTGCCAACGATCTTCTGAACTTCCGCATGGAGAGGTTCGCCCACTCCCGAAAGTGACCGTTCTGTGGTGCGTGACGCCCAATCACACCAGGCTCGGGAGGTGTGATCGGATATCGAATGTACATTCACGAATGCTCAGTTTCCGCAAGACTCAACTATTCCTAAGCAATTTTCGTTGCTGGTGCGACATACTGCTCCGATGATTGCGCCCACTGAGAGGCAGCTCCGGCGCGCCGTGTTGTCTCCTGTGCGATGAGATGTGTCGAGTAAGAATGAGCTTGCATGTCGGGACGGGCCGATTGTTTCGATGCTGTCCTTCCTTCGTTCCGCGTATTTCCAACGGATGGCCTGCATGGGCTTTCCCTGGAACTTTCAACGATCTGGATTCACGTGCCGGCATGCATTGGCGGGTCGGCCCACTTTCGCTCTTCAAGGAGAAATTCGTGGCAAAGGAACTTACCGAAAGCAAGATCATGCAGGCGCTGGACTATGCCTACGAGAAGGCCATGAATGGCTTGCCGGGTGTCGACTCGGCCATCGAGATGGCCGAAAGCTACATGCGGGAGCCGGGCACACTGGAGGACAAGGCAAACTCGCTGGTTCGCTGGCAGAACACCAAGGCCGCAACCTCGGGGTTCGTCACGGGGTTGGGGGGCCTCCTGGTCATGCCGGTGACGATTCCAGCCAATCTTGCCAGCGTGTACTTCATTCAGATCCGAATGATTGCTGCGATCGCGCACATGGCGGGATACAACGTGCACGATGACAAGGTGAAGGCGATGGTCTACGCATGCCTGACGGGGAATGCCGCAAAGGAAGTGCTGAAGGACGTCGGCATCCAGTTCGGCAAGAAGCTTGCCCAGGCGAGCATCAACCGGATCACCGGCGCAACGATCATTCGCATCAACAAGGCCGTGGGCTTCCGCCTGCTGACGAAGGCAGGCACCACCGGCGTAGTGAACCTCAGCAAGATGGTCCCCATCCTTGGCGGCGTCATCGGTGGGGCGGTCGACGCAGCCACGACCAACATCGTGGGAAACGCCGCAGTGAGTGTCTTCATTGCAGATGAGTCGTCTACTACGCCGGCCCCCGTGGTTTAAGTGGTGTTTGCGCGCTGGATCCGGTTCCAGCTGGATCTGGCGCAACTCTTCTTGTGGCAACTGAGATTCGGACCGCCGCCATCGGTAGTACCCTCTCTCGCGGGATTGCTGGCTGGTTCACACATTCAGCATGCCAGTCGTGGCCCCAACTTTGTCCTCCACCTGCCCCCCATCCCACCTATGCCATCATCCGCCCAGGACCGCAGCACCCATCAAGGCTGAACAGGCATGGAGCAGGCAACACGCTACACCGTAACCCTTTATCTGGCCGCCCCTGGCACCCCGCTGAAAAGTGGAGGCGTCTCGCCGCGCGGCCACATGTACCTGCAGGTCGCTGCGGGCGACGAGGTCCACAGCTACGGCTTCGCAGCATCGCGCCAGGCGCCGGGCGAAGCCCCCACCGGCGTGCAGTACGCGCAGGTGCGTCACGACGATGCCGACGAGCATCTGGACCCGTACTACAGCCGCACCCTGGAAATCACCGAGGAGCACTACGGCTGCCTGCGTGATTTCGCCGAGGAACCGGCCGAGTTCGAATTCGATGTGGATCGCCCGGCCACCATCAACCGTTGCAGCGATTTCGTCTGGGCGGCCCTGCACTGTGCCGGCCTGCATCCGCTGCCGACGCCGCTGGACCGCGGCAGCAACCTGGGCGAGTTCGCGGTGCTGTTCAACCTGCCGGAGATCCAGTGCATCGCCGCGCCGTTCCCGGGCAGCGATCTGAATGTCGAAACCCATCATGCGATGCCCGAGCGCGAGGCCGAGCATCATCGCCAGGGCGACCGCGCCAGCGATGAGCCGCCGCCGACGCCGATTGAAGTGGCCGGCACGCTGCTGGATCCTTCGCATCCCGACCATCGCCTGTTCTCGCAGCTGATCCAGAAGGTAGCGGAGCTGGACGCCGCGCACGGCCGCCCGTTCGATGCGGCCAGCCAGCGCATCAGCGCCAGCCTGCTGGTGCTGGCCAAGCAGAACAATCTCTCGCGCGTGGACCACGTGCTGCTCAGCCGGCCGACAAAATGCAGTCATGCCGCCGAGAGCATCTTCATCGTGCAGGGTGACCGCAACGACCCAGGGCACCGCCGCGCCAGCATCGCCACTGAGGTGGCGGCCAAGACCGATGTCGCCGACTCGCTGCGGTTGAAGGGGCAATGACGCGGTCACCGCGGCGGGGGCTGATGGTATTGGCGGTGCTGGGTGCGCTGGCGGCATGCCGTGCGTCACCTGCGCCTGAGGTTGCGCCGCCCGTGCTGACGCGCGCACAGGCCGAGGCGCGCACGGTTGTGCCGTTCACGCGGGCCGTGCAGTTGCAGAAGGCCGGTCGGATTGCCGAGGTCACGTTCGATTTGCCGGCATCCCAGAAGCCCGCCATTCCGATCCTGAACATCGGGCTGCGGCTGCAGGATACCGACGGGCGCTCGTTGTTGGACGCGTGGGAGAAGATCAGGCTGGGAAGGCCACCCACGCGATTGCGCCTGGAGCGGATTGATGGCGGCGCACCTGGTCCTGTACAGCTTTGGCAGAGCAGCCCTGACGGGCGCGGCTCACAGAGAATTCCAGCAGATGAGGTTGTGCAATATCTGTCCGATACAAGCTTGGATGAGGGCGCACTGATCGAAGCCGGTCTGCACTCGCGTGAGATGCTGTATCAGGTACTTCAGGTCGCGGATGTCGGTTGGCTGGAGCCGGGCCGGTATCGGTTGACAGTCGACCTGATGGAGGACCGCCCGCAGCTGGAAGGGCTCCAAGCTGAACTTATTGTTGGATATCAATCGCTAGGGAAGTAAGACATGAGCAAGGAAGCAGAGCGCTATACGGTCACGATTCATCTCGCCGCACCGGGCACGCCGAGAGTCGATGTGGGCGACGCGGGCCAGAAGAGATTGTTGGATCCGTCATTTGCCGGGCACATGTTTCTTTCGCTGGCGCGATCAAATGACCCGGTACCCGTGAGCAGGGGATTCACGATGGGGAACGACCGTGCGAATCCCTCGCTGGGAAAAGTCGATGACACGGATCTGCGGGTCTACGACAGACCCCGCTTCGAGCGCACGATCGAGATCAGCAAGGATCAGTACGACCGCATCCTCGAGTTCTCCGCGGATCCGAAGAAGCACGGCTTCGACATGAACTACGACTTCTTCTCCAACGCCTGCACCGATTTCGCATGGGGTGCCCTGAACCACGCAGGCCTGCGCCCGGTTGGGCTGGCCGGGGAGATCAACAACTACGAGGGCGCCACCAAGGTCCTGGACAACATTCGCGCCGTCAATGCCATTCCGCAGCAGGTGAAGGGCAGCGAGCTGGACAGGGTGCAGTGGAACCCGATGCCGAAGCAGACCTTCCGCGAGTGGATGTTCACCGAGAACGGCGAGCAGTGGCGCGGCAACAGCACCCTCGCGGCAAGCGGCACGCCCGCAGACCCGGCGCACGATGATCATGCCCGCCTCAACCAGATCCACCAGCAGGTGGCCGACCTCGGCGCTTTCGGTGCACGCAACGGCAATGTCAGTGCCAGCCTGCTCGCGCTGTCGAAGGAGCAGCAGTTCTCGCGTGTAGACGAAGTGGTGCTGGGCGAGCCGCGCGGTGATACCGCGCCGAAGCTGTTCATCGTGCAGGGGGACCGCAGTGACCCGGCGCACCAGCGCGCCAGCATGCCGGCGGAGCTGGCAGCGCAGGCACCGGTAGAGGCCTCGTTCGAACGGGTCGCGCAGTTGCAGCAGAACCCGCCGCAGCGCGATGTGCAGCGCGTGCAGGAAGAGCAGCAACTGCAACAGAGCCACGGCCCACGGATGGCATAGCCGGCGGGCAGCGCCAAGGTCGAACGTCGGCCATGCCCGCGCCGGCGCACGCCACGCCCCCCACCTGCTACCATTCCCCGGCAACCCCAGCCAGCCCACCCGCGCAGACAGATGCAGGTCGGGCCGTCGCAGTACGGCCCAGCGAGCCAGGACACCTTCCCGTGCCCATTCAAGGACGCTCGCATGTTCCGTACTCCTCTCTTCCGTTCGGCCGCCCTGGCCCTTGCTGTATCGCTCAGCCTCGGCGCGCCTTCTGCATTCGCCGACAATGCGCCCGCCGCCAGCGCCACCACCGCCGTACAGCGCCAGGCCGTGGCCAAGGGCCTGTACGAGCTGGCCTACAGCCCGAAGCAGAACGCCGTGTTCGTGGCCTCCTCCGGCGGTTTCGGCGAAGACGCCGGCCCGGCCCAGGTGCTGCGTTTGAACCCGGCCACGCTGGCCGTGGAAACCCGCATCCCGCTGGAGCGCAAGGCGTTCGGCGTGGTGCTGGATGACGCCCACAACCGCCTGTACGTGGGCAACACCGTGGACCTGTCGGTGACCGTGGTCGACACCGCGCAGAACAATGCCGTCGGCACCATCCAGCTGATGGAGAAGAAGACCGGCAAGGACGGCAAGGCCGCCTACACCCATGACCTGCGCGAGCTGGTGGTCGACAGCGCGGCCAACCGCCTGTACGTGACCGGCCACAGCAGCCAGCCGGACGTGAGCAGCGTGCTGTTCGTGATCGATACGAACACGCTGAAGGTGATCAACACCATCGACGGCCTGGGCAATGCCAAGGCACCGGGCCTGGCGCTGGATGCCGCCAACAAGCGCGTCTACACCAGCAACCTGCTGGCCGAGCTGGTGGTGGTGGGCACCGATTCGAACAAGGTGGTGGCGCAGCACAAGATTGCCGCCGAGCAGCCGATGAACATCGCGCTGGACCCGGCCGGCAAGCGCCTGTTCGTCACCGACCAGGGCTCGGAGATGCTGCGTGGCTACCAGGCCAAGAGCAGTGGCCTGGTCAGCAGGCATCCGGGCCAGCGCGTGCTGGTGCTCGACCGCAGCACGGGCAAGGAACTGGCCAGCATCCCGACCGATGCCGGCCCGCTGGGCATCCTGCTGGATGCACCGCGCAAGCGCCTGTACGTGACCAACCGCGAAGCCGGTATGGTGACGGCGTACAACAGTGACAGCTATCAGAAGGTAGCGACCTACAAGGTGCCGACCCACCCGAACAGCCTGGCGCTGGATGCGAAGAACAACGTGTTGTTCGTGAGCATCAAGAACGGCGAGAAGGATGACAAGGGCGCTGACGAGAGCGTGGCGCGCATCCAGCTGTAAGGCGAAGACGCCGGGCTACGCCCGGTGGTTTTCCGCGTGAAGAAGGCAGGGTGCAGGCCCTGCCTTTTTCTTTGCCTGGTTGCAGTGCCCAGCACCAGCCCGCTAGGGTTGAAGCCTATGGCAGGGAGCCAAAGGATCTGAATCATGCTGGGTATCCACCGCTGGCTGCGCGCCGGCCTGATCTTCACGCTGGCGGGCGCACTCGGCGCCTGTAGCAGCCGCGTACCGGATGCGCCGGAGCCGCTGGATCTGGTCAAGCCGATAGACGTGGCCGGGTCCGGCCAAGCGGTGCGGTTCGAGTTCGAGACGAATGCCCGCAACTTCTATCCGGGTCGTCCCTATGTTCTGGATCTTGAAGTGCAGCGACATGGACCCGGGCCCGACCGTGAGCCTGACATGGACAATGTTCATGTTCCCTTTCAGCTGTCCCTGCAGCGCTGGGTCGCAGGTGCCTGGCAGGACGTTGCAACGTCTGATGTCTATCAGGCAAGGGCACGCAATCTGGGTGAGCCGCTCCCCGAATGGCATGAGTCGGCAGACTGGCGTTACGCGCAGCAGGTATCGATGGACGCCAGCCGATACAGGTTGAGCATCGTCACGCTGCCGATGGAAACGGGTGCCCGCTACCGCCTGGATGTGCGCACGGTGCAGCCCACCGCTGCGCTCCAGCATTACCCGGCGCAGCTGCGGGTTCATGCCGACCCACTCTCTGGAAAATAGACGCCATCTCACTGCTGGAAGGAACTGAAGGATTTTTCTTATGGATAAGCCGCGCTACACCGTAGAAATCGTCATTGCCGCACCTGGTACGCCGTTGGTGGACGAGAGAGGTGTACAGAAAGTTGTGGACGGGGTTCCGCAGACATCCGGGCCCGGACACATGTTCTACGTGCTCCATGGGCCGGACAAGACCACGCGGAGTTTCGGCTTCGCGCCTACGGAGCATGGAAGCATGAACGGGCCGGGCGAGGTCATGAAGACCGATGCGGCCGAGTACAGGAACCCGCATTACAGCCGCACGCTCGAGATCAGCGAGCAACAGTACAGAAAGCTTGAGGCCTTCGGTGCGCACCCGGATAAGTACGGCTTCGATCTTCAATACAAGGACGTGCGCAACAATTGCGTGGACTTCACCTGGGAAGCCTTGAACCACGCAGGCATCGAGCGGAAAAGAAGTATCGACGTGAACGCGCTGGGAGGTCCTGCTGGGCAGCTTCTTCCGGATGTCCGCATTCCCCTGGACATCAAGGGGGCAGGCAAGGATGGATTCCGACCGCTGCGCAACATCCATGGCGTGGACAGCATTGATCCGCCGTTTCCGGACAGCGAGCTCAATCAGAGGAAAACCAATCCCATGCCGGAGCGTAGTTTCAAGCAACACATGCTGAGTGACGCTGAGGGCATGGGCGAACGAAGCGGTGATCGTCTGGTCCGGCACGGTAACGATCCGCTGCTCTCGCAGATCCACCGGGGCGTGGCGCTGCTGGATGCAGAGCGGGGCCGCGACTTCGACGCCACCAGCGAGAACATCAGCGCCAGCCTGTACGTCCTGGCCAAGGCGAACGGCCTGACCCAGGTCGACCATGTGTTGCTGAGCGATCGCACCGCGCAGGCCGACGCTGCGCAGAACATCTTCATCGTGCAGGGCGAGCGCAACGATCCGGCACAGCTGCGCGCCAGCATGCCAACAGCGGTGGCTGCGCAGACACCGGCAGAAACTTCGTTCGAGCGTGCCGAGCAGCTGTCGCAGTCTGCACAGGTGCGCATGCAGGATGAGCTGCAGCAGCGCCAAGTGCAGGAGCAGTCCGGTCCGCGCATGGCCTAGCGCAGCAAGCGCCACGGCGAGCCGCCGTACTCGCGCTGGGCCGCCAACAACGCTGGAGGCGGCTCAGCCCAGACGGTGTACCGGGTTCTGCTGCTGCTCCTGTTCCTGCTCACGGGCCTGCTGTTCGGGCACTAACCCCACGGCCGGCTGCTGCGGGGCCAACCCCAGCTTCTGCATCGACTGCTCCACCGGCGTCTGCGCCGCCACGGCCGTCGGCATCATCGCGCGCAGGTGCGCCGGGTTGGCCGGGTCGCCCTGCACCACGAAGATGTTGTACCCGGCCGGGTGCTGGGCCGTGGCGTTGCTGACCAGCACGTGGTCGACCTGCTGCAGGCCCTGCTCGCGGGCGAGTACGGTCAGGCTGGCGGTCAGGCGCTCACTGGTCTGGTCGAACGTACGGCCATGCTGGGCATCCAGAGCGGACACGCCCTGGCGGACCTGCTGATGGAGGCCATAGTCGGGGTGGTTGGGAGTGAGTTCTGCCATGGCGATCAAACGGTAGCGGTGGGTCGGGGTGAACCCCGCCAGTATAGATCCGGCCGGTGAAGGGCGCCGGAAAGGTCAGTCCGCCGGCCGGTGGTCATAGCTGATCACCCGTTCGGCCAGCCAGCGCCCGTCCACGCGGCGCCAGACCTGGATGAAACGGGCCTGGCCGACCCAGCGTTCCACCCCGTCCTTGCCGCGCTCGTAGAAGCGGTGGTCGCCGATTTCCAGGGCTCGCTCATCATGCAGCGGGAACACCTGCAGCGAGGGCTCGACCCGCTCGCGGCGAAGGCGCCAGCCGCCCTTGCGCGTGCTGTCGCACAGGCTGGCCACGCTGCGGCGGAAGTCCTCGCGGCTGCTGGCCGATTTGCCATCCTTGTCATGGAAGAACTCCATGTCTTCGGTGGTCATCGCGGCGGCCTTGTCGGCGTCGCAGGCCTCGAAGGCCATGGCGAATAGTTGGGTATCGGCCTGGCGGATCTGCTCGCGCAGGTCATCGGGCGGCGCGGGCGCGGCAACCAGGCCGGCGGCCAGCAGGGGCAGTGTGAGCAGCAGCATGGCGAAACTCCAGGGGACGGTGCGCGAAGGCTGGCATGCCGATGACCGCGTCGGTACGGCCCTGCGACGAAACCGCCTGGGCGCGGTGCGAAGGCCGGCCAGGCCGGTGCGGCTTCGCGTGGCGGCATGTGCAGGCGATGTCATGAGGGGGCGTGATTCCCTCACGGCTGCCACAGGGCGCCGCCGCTAGCCTGCACTCCTCCCCTTCCACAGGAGCGCCCATGCCTGCTTCCCGCATCCGCCTGCATGTTGAAGATACCGGTGGCGACGGCCGCCCGGTGATCCTGATCCACGGCTGGCCGTTGTCCGCCGATGCCTGGAAGACCCAGGTGGCGATCCTGCGCGACGCCCAGTATCGGGTCATCAGCTACGACCGGCGCGGCTTTGGCCGCTCTGACAAGCCGGCCGACGGCTATGACTACGACACCCTGGCGGCAGACCTGGCGGGGGTGATCGAGGAACGTGAGCTGCGCGATGCCACCTTGGTCGGTTTCTCGATGGGCGGTGGCGAGGTGGCGCGCTACGTGGCCAACCACGGCCAGGGTCGCCTGCACAGTGTGGTGTTCGCTGCGGCGGTACCGCCGTTCCTGCTGCGTAGTGACGACAATCCGGAAGGTCCGCTGACCCAGGACAAGGCCGATGAAATGCGCAGCGGATTGGAGAAGGACCGCGAGGCGTTCTTCGACGGCTTCACCCGCGACTTCTTCAGCGCCAATGGCCAGCTGATGGTGACCGAAGAAACGCGCCAGGCGGCGATCGCGCTGTGCCATCAATCCGACCAGGCCGCGGCACTGGGCTGCATGCACGCGTTTGCCACCACTGATTTCCGGGATGACCTGAAAAAGATCACGGTGCCGACCTTGGTCCTGCACGGGGACAGCGATGCGATCGTGCCGTTCGAGGGCTCCGGCCAGCGTACCCACAAGGCCATCAAGGGCAGCGAAGTGGTGATCCTGGAAGGCGCGCCGCATGGCTGCAACACGAGCCACGCCGACCGCTTCAATCTGGCCCTGTTGAACTTCCTGAAGCGCTAAGCTGCGGCCATGCGCCAGACCAGAACCCCCCCGTGGAAGAAGCCCAACCCCAAGGGCCAGACGTCGCAACCGCTGTCGGATGCGCAGAAGGCGGCGGCACGGCAACGTGCCGAGGAGAACGGGCGACGCTATCCCAACCTGGTCGACAACATGTGGGCGGCGAAGCTGCCGCGTGGGTCGTGATTCATAGGCTGGGTGTGGACCTGGTGTAGGGCCGGGCCGATGCTCGGCTGGCGTGCGCGGCGCGTGCCGTCCGGGAAAGGGGCAAAGGGCCGCCGAGCATGGGCTGGGCGCTACGGGCCGGGCAGTGGTTGCCAGCCCGACTCCCCCCACGGCGCAACGTCGCGTTGCTGCACGATGATCGCCTCGATCGGCAATCCGGCCAGCCGTGCCAGTTCCGCACGGAGCATTTCGGTGTCCACCGGCAGGGCGATGGCCACCTGCAGCCGGTCGGGCTGCTGGCGGACCTGCACGGGCACGACCGCATGGGCTTCATGCTCGCCACCGGTGCGAGCGATCGGGTAGCGCATCACTGTGGGCCGCCCCAGGCGGGCAAGTGCGGGCCGCCACGCCTGCAGCACCACCGGCTGTGCGGCCACGGGAGCCCGCACCTCGATGAGGGCGCTCGGGTAGCCGATCAGGTTCCCCACCATCACCTGGAAGCGCGCGCCGTCGGGGATGGCCAGCACGGTGGCGATCAGCACCAGCAGCGAGAGGATGGCCGCAGCGACGTGCCAGCTGCAGGGTGCGGTGGCGGCGCGGGTTGCCGTACGCAGGCCCGGCCTGCGCCGCAGCGTGCGCGCGTAGATGCGCCGATCCTTCCTGCGCGGGCTGCTGCTGTGCGCCGGCAGATTCAACGGGACGCGTGGCAGCCGGGCGGCGCGCGCATTGATCAGGCGTGCCAGCCACCACCATGCGAGCACGAACGCCAGCAGTGGCAGCAGCGTTCGTACGACCAGGTACAGCATCACCATCGGGAACACCTTGGGACTTGCGGACTCGGACAGCCCCGCCATCGTAGCGGTGCCACGCGCCGCATGTCGCATCCGCCAGCCGACACGCGCGAAGCGCTTGGTTAGGATGGTTGTTTGCTGTCATGGATGAACCGATGAGCCCTGCCACGTCCCGAATCCGCCGCATCTGTGGGCAGGGGCCGATCCTGCTGATGCTGCAGCTGGTCGCACTGTTGTCCGTGGCACTGGCGTCCGGGTTCTTCCATTGTCGCGTCGATCTGCTGCTGGAACCGATCACCGAGGCCTGTGGTGGCCCGGATGCGCACGCGCGGCTGCAGATGGCCGAACAGGTGATGGCACGCGCCGGTGCGTTGGACGACTGGCAGCCGCTGAGCTGGATCCCGGTCGCGGGCATTGCATTGGCGCTGCTGGGTGCGATGGCCGTGTGTGCAAGCCGCGCGCTGTGGCTGCGTGACCGGCTGCGCACGGCGAACGTGGCGCTGATGGTGCTGCATGGCGCAGCGCTGGGCCTGGCCGGATGGACGCTGTACCTGTACGAGACTGCATGGAACAGCGTGGCACGGCTGTCACCCACGGCGTGCCTGATGGACCTGGTGGCGGAGGGCGATACCCCGCTGGCGCAGGCGCAACACGTGGTGTTCCATATCCTGGCGCGCGAGAACGCGACGTTGATGCGCAATCCGGATGACCTGGCGCTGGTGCTGGCGATGTTGCTGCTGGCGACGATGATGGGGGGCATCGGCCTGTGGCGGGGGATCGCGCGGGCTCGGGCGGGCTGATCCGAGCACACGCTCGGCGGCGCACGCCAATCGCGTTACAGTCGACGCCTCGCCACTCCAGGGAAGACCCGATGCGCTTGTTGCTGCGTGCGTTGCCGTTGTTGCTGCTGTCGCTGGCCGTGCACGCTGCCGAGGTGGACCGCCGCATCGCGGTGACCATCGATGATCTGCCATGGGCACGGCTTGACCAGATTGCGCCGCCGGACCTGCAGGCGCGGCATGAGGCGTTGATGGCCCAGCTGCACCAGGCAGGCGTGCCGGTGGTCGGCTTCGTCAACGAGAACAAGCTTGAGGTGGATGGACAGGTGCAGCCGGCGCGGGTGCAGATGCTGCGTGACTGGCGCGATGCAGGCTATGTGCTGGGCAATCACACCTATTCGCACATGGATCTGAATGCGAAGGGCGTGGCGGCGTTCCAGCAGGATTTCCTGCGCGGCGAGACGGTGCTGCGGCCGTTGCTGGCCGAGAAGGGGCAGGCGCCACAGTGGATGCGCCACCCCTACCTACGCGCTGGCCGTACTGCGGATGAGCGCATGCAGATAGATGGGTTCTTCAAGCAGCATGGCTACCGCGTGGCGCCGGTGACGGTGGACAACGGTGAGTGGGTGTGGGCGTTCGCCTATGCCAACGTGATGAACGAGCAGGCGGACTCGCCCGCGCGCGCAGCGACGCTGGCACAGCTGCGCAAGGGCTACGTGCCGTACATGCTGAACAAGCTGGACTATTACGAGAAACAGTCGCAGGCGCTGCTGGGGTACGCGATGCCGCAGGTGTGGCTGATGCACGCCAATGAGCTCAACGCGGCGACGTTTGCCGAACTGGTCGCGGCCACGAAGCGCCGCGGCTATCGCTTCATTTCGCTGGACGAGGCGATGCGTGACCCGGCCTACGCGCGGGGTGCCGAGGGCTATAACGGCCGCTATGGCCCGAGCTGGCTGCACCGCTGGGCGATGGCGCAGAACAAGCCCAAGGAGTTCTACGCCGGCGAGCCCGAGGTGCCGGCGTGGGTGATGAAGCTGGCCAAGGTCGATTCGGAGTGACGCTCAGCGCTTGACGGCCAGCACGCCGTCCAGCGCCAGTTCGGCCTTGAAACCCGCCTTTTCCAGGCGCTTGACCACTTCGCGCGGCACGTCGCGGCCGCTGGTCAGCTTGTTCGGCGCGCCGGTGTAATGGAACAGGCGGCCGCCCTTGCGGATCACGCGGGCGAGGTGGTCGTAGAACACCTGTGAGTACAGCTCGCCGGCGATGCCGAAGCGCGGTGGGTCGTGCAGGATCGCATCGACGCTGTTGCTGGCCACCTGTTCGATCTGCTGCGAGACGTCGCCGTGGCTGAACTGCAGGCGGCCACCGGCGGCAGCCGACTCCGGATCCGGCGACCACGGGTTGAGCGTGCGCAGCCACATCACATCGGCGTTCTTCTCGAACGAACGGATCTGGCCGACACCGGCTTCCAGCGCACAGGCAGCGAAGTAGCCGAGACCACCGCAGGTATCGAGGATGACCTTGCCGGCCGGGGCGACCAGCTCCACCTTGCGGCGCGCATCCTCGAACGGCGACAGCTTCGAGGTCGGCAGCATCTTGATGCCGTCGATCTCGAAGGTCGGTGCGCCCCATTCGGTCGGCACCAGCTTGATCAGCGAGCCGCTGTAGCGCGAGATCGGCGCGAAGTCCTCGCCATCCCAGTAGTACAGCGTGCGGTCCTTCAGCTTGCCCGGCCAGGGGTAGGGCTGGCCCCGGAAGTGGAAGCCATCCGCATCCAGCGCCACGCTGTCCTGGCTGCGGCCGAGGTCGAGCGAGCCCTGCCAGTCGGCGGCGCCCTTGTCATGGGCACGGCGCAGGGTGTCGGCGCTGTCGCGGGTCAGCAGGGGGCCGGTGTAATGGGGCACGGCGGGTACCGGGGCGGTTCGGGGGAGGGCATGGTACCGCAGCCCCCATGATGGATTGAAAGAGTGGTTTCTGACCATGGTCGTTGAGAACAACGGTCTGTGAGGCGTGTGCAATCAATCAGTATGACGGGATGCCGCGGCACGGCCTTCAGTGAAAGGCTGACGGCCGCCTAAGATCAGTTGCCTACTGGGCGAACTGAGTTCCGCGATTGGATGCGCATTGCTTGGACCGGCCAGCCTTTCGTAGACATCCGGTTGCCATAATTGATGGCAATGACCGAGGTGTTTATGGGCAACAGCAAGCAGTACACGGATGAGTTCCGGGCAGAGGCGGTGAAGCAGGTGATCGAG
>NZ_JBAWUK010000050.1:0-31563 GCF_037079935.1 Stenotrophomonas maltophilia group sp. Smal12
CCCCCCCCCCCCCCCCCCCCCCCCCCCCCCCCCCCCCCCCCCCCCCCCCCCCCCCCCCCCCCCCCCCCCCCCCCCCCCCCCCCCCCCCCCCCCCCCCCCCCCAGGTTTTTTTTATTATAACCCAACACAAAAAATTTATAATTTTTTTTTTTGGTGTTTTTTTTTTTTTTTTTATATTTAAAGTTTGAAGGCTTGCGCGGGCGGGGGCCCGGCAGCCGGCCGGGGGGGGGGGCCCCCCCCCCCCCCCCCCACTACCCGGGTGGAGTGCACGCCTACCCCTCGGCGAACGCTCCGCGCAGCAGCGTGGCGAAATTGCGGATCAGCGGCGTTACCCGTTCGCGGTGCCAGGCCAGCTGCACTTCCGAATGCGCGCCAGCATCGGCCAGTGCCACGAAGCGCGATCCTTCCACGCGTATGTGATCGCATGACGACGGCAGGATCGCCGCACCCAGGCCCGCAGCGGCCAGGCTGATCAAGGTCGATGCTTCACCGGCTTCCTGCACGATGCGCGGCGTGAAGCCCGCCGCTGCGCACAACGCGATCATGTGGTCGTGGATGCCCGCGCCGGCGCTGCGGCGGAACGCTACGAACGGCTCCTGCGCGAAGTCGCGCAGCGACAGCGTGCCCTGCTTCGACCGCCTGCGCAGGGCAGGGTGGTCGGCGTGCACGATCAGCGCCAGCGGGTCGACGAACAGGCTGTGCGCCACCAGTTCCGGCGGCAGCGCGCGCTTGCGGA
Organism: Stenotrophomonas maltophilia group sp. Smal12; assembly: GCF_037079935.1. Lineage (NCBI taxonomy): Bacteria > Pseudomonadati > Pseudomonadota > Gammaproteobacteria > Lysobacterales > Lysobacteraceae > Stenotrophomonas > Stenotrophomonas maltophilia group sp. Smal12. The sequence goes on from NZ_JBAWUK010000050.1 coordinate 737, forward strand.
TGATGCCCACGTCCAGTGAACCGTCGAGCAGCGCATCGATCTGCTGCAGCGTGTTCATCTCGCTCAGCTGCAGCCGCACCTGCGGATACTGCTGACGGTAGCGCAGGATCGAACGCGGAATCTGCGGTGACAGTGGCGTGGCGCGAGTCAGACCGATATGCAGTTCACCCTGCTCACCACGCTGTGCACGCTGTACCTCGTCCACGGCCGTTTCCACCTGCTGCACGATGGCGCGTGCACGTTCCTGCAGCAGCTCGCCCGCAGGCGTCAGCTGCACGCGGCGGTGGCTGCGCACGAACAGGCGCGCGCCAATCAGTTCTTCCAGCTGGCGGATCTGCTGGCTGAGCGGCGGCTGTGACATGCCCAGCCGCTCCGCCGCCTGGCCGAAGTGCAGCGTATCGGCGACAGCGAGAAAGTAGCGCAGGTGACGGAGTTCGATGGACATGCGTCGAGTTTATTCATCGTCAGCCGGAAATGGATCAGAGGCGGGGTCAGTGCCCGTTGCGCAGCAACGGGATCCGACCCCGTGCCGACCAACGGTCGGCACCCACCATGGGGAGCATTTCCCACAGTTCGCAGAAAACGGTCGAAGGCGGGGTGGGTCCGGTTGCGGGGGCGTGAGCGCCATGGATGGCGCGACCGAGCCTCCATGGACGGATTTACGGCGTTCCCCGTAACCGGACCCACCCCGCCATCCCACGGAAAGCCCGCTGTCGCCGTTGCTGTTGCTTCGGCCTCTGCAGGTGCAGGGCGCAGCCCTGCCGGACACCCCTCACCGCTCCGAATGCCCGCTCTGGTCGTAATCGCGCGGACTGAACAACTCCGGCTGGATCAGCTCGATGAACGCCCGCGCCTGCGCCGACAACGCCTTGCCCCGGCGCACGATCACCCCGTAGCTGCGCTCGGGGAACCAGCGCTTCATCGATCGCGCCGCCAGCCGCTCGTGGTCGGCCTCGTTCAGGCACAGCGCCGGCACGATGGAAATGCCCATGCCCATCGCCACGTACTGCTTGATCACTTCCCAGCCCCCCACCTCCAGCGCCACGGTGTAGGCGATGCGGTGGCGCTGGAACACTTGGTCCACCAGCCGGTAGGTGATCTGCCGCTTCGGCGGCAGCACCAGCGGATAGCGCGCAATATCGGCCAGCTCCAGCTCGCCGCCCTTGGCCAGCGGATGATCGTGCGGTGCGATCAGCACCTGCTCGAAGCGGTAGGCCGGGGCGTAGGTCAGGTCGGCCGGCACATCGGTCATCGAACCGATCGCCAGGTCGGCGGCATCCTCGCGCAGCAGGTCGGTGCCGTCGGCGCTGATCGCGTTGTGCAGGGTCAGGCGCACGTCCGGATGGTGCAGGCGGAAGCGTTCGACGATCTTCGGCAGCAGGTACAGGATGGTCGAACTGTTGGCGGCGATGTTGAGCTCGCCCGCGTCCAGGCCGCGCACCTTGTCGCGGAAGCGCGCCTCCAGCCCGTCCAGGTTCTCCACCAGCGGCTGTGCCATCTCGTACAGCAGCTGGCCCTCGCGGCTGGGCACCAGGCGCCGCCCGCTGCGCTCGAACAATGGCACCCCCAGCTCCCGTTCCAACGCCTGCAACTGCAGGCTGATGGCCGGCTGGCTGACGAAAAGTGCCTCAGCCGCCCGTGAGACCGAGCCCAGGCGCACGGTCTGGCAGAACGCGCGCAGCGGCTTCAGCCGGTCGGATTTGTAGGAAAAACGCGGACTTGGCGCGGTGCGTGTGCTCATCGTGTAACGAGTATTAGCACAACTTATGTAAAACATTGCAAAAACTGTTTTGCCAAATACTGAGGCCCGGCGGCACCGTGGAGACGTTCCCCCACCGCTGGAGTCGCCCCATGTCCGCCGTCGCTTCCGCCGTTCCCACCCCCGCCACCAAGGCCACCCCCGGCATCGCCCTGGCGACCCGCGTGGCCGGCCAGGACACCGTGCTGCCGGCGCCGCTGCGGGCCCTGCTGGTGTCGCTGCACCGCGCGGTGGAACCGGGCCGGCAGGCACGGCTGCAGGCCCGCCGCGAGCGCCAGGCGTTCTTCGACCAGGGCGGCCTGCCGGACTTCCGTGAAGACACCACCGCGATCCGCAGCGGCGACTGGCGCGTTGCGCCGCTGCCGGCCGCGCTGCAGGACCGCCGCGTCGAGATCACCGGCCCGACCGACCCGAAGATGGTCATCAACGCGCTGAACTCGGGCGCCAAGGTGTTCATGGCCGACTTCGAGGATTCGACCTCGCCGACCTGGCGCAACCTGCTGGCCGGGCAGCAGTCGCTGGCCGCGGCGGTGCGCGGCGATCTGGAATACACCGCCGCCAATGGCAAGCACTACACGCTGCGCCCGTATGACGAACAGGCGGTGCTGATCGTGCGCCCGCGTGGCTGGCACCTGGACGAGAAGCACGTGCGCATCGACGGCCAGTTCCTCGCCGGTGGCCTGTTCGACGCAGCGGTGTTCGCCTTCCACAACGCGCGCTCCCTGCAGGCGAAGGATCGTGGCCCGTACTTCTACCTGCCCAAGCTGCAGAGCATGGAAGAGGCGGCGCTGTGGGAGACCGCGCTCTCGCACATCGAAGGGATGCTCGGCCTGCCGCACGGCCAGATCAAGGTGACCGTGCTGATCGAAACGCTGCCGGCGGTGTTCGAGATGGACGAGATCCTGCACGCGCTGCGTGACCGCATCGTCGGCCTGAACTGCGGGCGCTGGGACTACATCTTCTCGTACCTGAAGACCTTCCGCCGCCACGCCGACCGCGTGCTGCCCGAACGTGGCCAGGTGACCATGACCCAGCCGTTCCTGAAGGCCTATTCGGAACTGCTGATCCAGACCTGCCACCGCCGCGGTGCGCATGCGATGGGCGGCATGGCCGCGCAGATTCCGATCAACAACGATGCCGCCGCCAACGAGCAGGCCATGGCCCGCGTGCGCGCCGACAAGCTGCGTGAAGTCAGCGCCGGCCACGACGGCACCTGGGTCGCGCATCCGGCGCTGATTCCGGTGGCGATGGCGATCTTCGACGAACACATGCCCGGTGCGAACCAGCACAGCGTGCTGCGCCAGGACGTGCGCGTCGGCCGCGACGAACTGATCGCGCGGCCGCCGGGCACCATCACCCGCGCCGGCTTCGAAGGCAACGTGGAAGTCTGCGTGCGTTACCTGGCGGCGTGGCTGGATGGCAACGGCTGTGTGCCGATCCATCACCTGATGGAGGACGCGGCCACCGCCGAGATCAGCCGCAGCCAGTTGTGGCAGTGGCTGCATACGCCGGGCCAGCAGCTGGACGATGGCACCGCGATCGACCTGGCCCTGCTGGATTCCACCCTGTCGCAGCTGCCGGCACGGCTGGGCGATACCGCCGCGCTGCCCGGTGGCGCACGCATCAGCGAGGCCATCGCCCTGCTCGGCGAATTGAGCCGCAGCGACGAACTGACCGATTTCCTGACCCTGCCGGCCTACGCGCGCATCGACTGACTGCCGCCCGCGTCTGCCGCCGTTTCCCTCCCCGCCGCACGCACGAACCGAACTGGAGAAAGACATGAGCAAGCTGCCCACTGCCGAACAGATCCAGCACGACTGGGATACCCACCCGCGTTGGGAAGGCATCCAGCGCAACTACAGCGCTGCCGACGTGGTGCGCCTGCGCGGCACCGTCCACATCGAGCATTCGCTGGCCCGCCTGGGCGCCGAGAAACTGTGGGCGTCACTGCACGAGCGCGAGTTCGTCAACGCGCTGGGTGCGCTGACCGGCAACCAGGCCATGCAGCAGGTCAAGGCCGGCCTGAAGGCGATCTACCTGTCCGGTTGGCAGGTGGCGGCCGACGCCAACCTGGCCGGGCAGATGTATCCGGACCAGTCGCTGTACCCGGCTGATTCGGTGCCGGCGGTGGTCAAGCGCATCAACAACACGCTGCTGCGCGCCGACCAGCTGCATCACGCCGAAGGCAAGGATGACATCGACTTCCTGCAGCCGATCGTGGCCGATGCCGAGGCCGGCTTCGGCGGCGTGCTCAACGCCTTTGAACTGATGAAGGCGATGATCGAGGCCGGCGCCGCCGGCGTGCACTTCGAGGACCAGCTGGCCTCGGTGAAGAAGTGCGGGCACATGGGCGGCAAGGTGCTGGTGCCGACCCGCGAGGCGATCGAGAAGCTCAACGCCGCACGCCTGGCCGCCGACGTGATGGGCGTGCCGACCCTGCTGGTCGCGCGCACCGATGCCGAAGCTGCGGATCTGCTGACCAGTGACATTGACGGCAACGACAAGCCGTTCACCACCGGTGAGCGCACCGTCGAAGGCTTCTACAAGACCCGAAACGGCCTGGACCAGGCGATCAGCCGCGGCCTGGCCTATGCGCCCTACGCCGACCTGGTGTGGTGCGAGACCGGCAAGCCGGACCTGGAATTTGCACGGAAATTCGCCGAGGCGATCCATGCGAAGTTCCCCGGCAAGCTGCTGGCCTACAACTGCTCGCCCAGCTTCAACTGGAAGAAGAACCTGGACGACGCCACCATTGCCAAGTTCCAGCGCGAACTGGGCAGCTACGGCTACAAGTTCCAGTTCATCACCCTGGCAGGGTTCCATGCGTTGAACTACGGCATGTTCAATCTGGCCCACGGCTACGCACGCCGCCAGATGAGTGCGTTCGTGGAACTGCAGGAAGCCGAGTTCGAAGCGGTCGAGCGCGGTTTCACTGCGGTCAAGCACCAGCGTGAGGTCGGTACCGGCTATTTCGATGCGGTGACCCAGGCGATCCAGCAGGGCCAGTCGTCGACCACCGCGCTGACCGGCTCGACCGAGGAAGAGCAGTTCCACGGCGGGCGGAGCGAACGCGCGGCGTGATCCGGTGCGCCGCGTGATCCGGTAGTGCCGGCCGCTGGCCGGCAATCACGGGATGCTCCGGGCGCTGCGTGGCAACCGGCCAGCGGCCGGCTCTACCGGGCCCTGGAAATCCGATCAGGGTGGCCAGGGAAGGGCCAGGCAACGCCGGCCGGTCGGGGGACCTGCCGGCGTTGTTGTATCGATGCAAGGGGTAGCCAGCGGGCAGCGTCAATCAGGCGCACCCCGGGTTCCGGCAACTTGGCCGAAACCCTGTGAAACCCGGCATCGAATTGATCCAGCAGGGGTTTTGCCCGGGCGCCCGTGACCAGAACGGGCCACCACCGATCTTCACATCAATCAAGATCGGCAGAGCGGTCAAAATGAGATAGGGCGCACACTTTAAAGCGGTGCTATGCTCCGCGGCTCACCAGGGGACGCTGGCGGCGGGTGCAGGGAATGACCGGCAGGGGTGCGGCCGAGAACAGTGATGTGACGACAGGTATCGCCCGGGTGGCGATGGCCGAGATCGTGCACGCGCTGTTGTCAGATGCCGAGGTGGCATTGTTTGCCAGATTCGCCCGCGCATGCAAGCTCCGTGCCGGACAGTGGCTGTTCCAGCGTGGCCACCGCGGCGAGCGCATGTATGTGATCCTCGAAGGCCAGATCGAACTGGACTTCGGCGAGGACCTGGTGATCAAGACACTCGGGCAGCATGAGTTCTTCGGAGAACTGGGCCTGCTGGTCGGCGACCACCTGCGCAGCGCGAGCGCGCGCGCGCTGGTCGAATGCGATGTGCTGGAACTGGGGCCGGCTGATTTCCACCGGCTGGTCGAATCCAATCCGGGCCTGGTGGCCTATTTCCTGCGCCGCACGATCATGCGCGTGCTGGCCAACGAACAGGCCCTGATCAGCCAGCTGCGCCGGCGCAACCACGATCTGGAAACCGCGCTGGACAACCTCTACATCACCACCCACCAGCTGACCCACACCCGCGAGCTGGTGCGTACCGATGAACTGACCGGCCTGCACAACCGCCGTGGCCTCACCCTGTACCTGCAGGAGTGCCGCGAGCGTGCCGAGGGGCCGCCACAGGCGCTGCTGCTGATCGACTGCGACCGCTTCAAGCAGATCAACGACCGCCACGGCCACCAGGCCGGCGACCGCGTGCTGCAGAGCATGGGCAACATCCTGCGCTCGATGGCTGGCGAACAGGATCTGGCCTGCCGGCTTGGCGGCGATGAGTTCTGCCTGATGCTGCGCCGTGGCAACCGCGAGATCGTGCAGCACGCTGCCGAGTTCATCCTCAGCGCGGTGCACGGCCTGCTCGAGCGCAGTCACGGCACGCCGCATGTAAGCCTGGTCAGCATCGGAGCCAGCCTGCTGGATGCCGACGCGGGCTGGAGTGAGTGGTATGCCAGCGCCGATCGGGCGCTGTACCGGGCCAAGCGTGATGGCGGCAACTGCCTGCGCTGGGTGGATGATCCGGACGGCCAATAGGGAGATGCAGGCGATGAATGGCGACAACGGAACGTCAGCCCCGCATAGCCCACAGCTACGCGCCCTGCTGTTCACTGATCTGTGTGATTCGCTGCAGCTGGTCGAGCGGATCGGCGACGTGGCGGCGGCGAGCCTGTTCCAGGAACACGACCGCCTGGTGCTGGTGCTGCAGCACCGCTGGAATGGCCAGCTGATCGATCGTTCGGACGGCCTGTTCATGCTGTTCGAGCGCGCCATCGATGCCCTGGGCTTCGCCCTGGACTACCAGCGTGAACTGCATGCGCTGGGCCAGCAGCGTGCGATTGAACTGCGCGCGCGTGCTGGCCTGCATGTGGGCGACGTGCTGACCTGGGAAAACAGTGCCGAGGCAGTCCGCGCCGGCGCCAAGTCGATGGAAGTGGAAGGCCTGGCCAAGCCGATGGCGGCGCGCCTGATGATGCTGGCCCGGCCCGGCCAGATCCTGTTGTCGGCGGTAGCCGAATCGCTGACCCGCCGTGCCACCGATGCGTTGGGCGAGCGCGGCACGCGCCTGTTGTGGAAGTCGCACGGGCGCTGGCGCTTCAAGGGCGTGCCGGTGGTACAGGAAGTGATCGAAGTGGGCGAGATCGGCTCCGCACCGCTGCGCATGCCGCGTGCCAATGCCAAGGCCCGCCGCGACCTGCCGTTGTGGCGGCAGCCGCTGGTGCTGGCCGCCGAAGGCCTGGTGCTGGCGGTGGCGGTGCTGGGCGGCTGGCTGCTGCTGCGGCCGGAACCGGCGATCGCGTTCGCCGAGCGCGACTGGGTGGTGCTCGGTGATGTCGACAACCTCACCGGCGACCCGATCTTCGACGACTCGATGCGGCACGCGATCCGGATCGCGCTGGAGCAATCGCGCTACGTGAACGTGCTGTCGGAGGGCAAGATCCGCGAAAGCCTGGAAATGGCGCGGCTCTCGGGCGATACCCGGCTCAGCCGCGATACCGCGGCCAACGTGGCGGTGCGGGAAGGCGCGCGCGCCGTGCTGCTGCCGACGGTGCGGCAGAAGATCGGTGGCTACGAGCTGGCCATCGATGTCGCCGCACCCGGCAGCGGCCAGGTGATCCAGACGTTCACCGCCACCGTGGATCGATCCGACCAGATGGTGTTCGCGGTGGACGACGTGGTCGGGCGCCTGCGTCGCGGACTGGGCGAATCGGTGGCGAGCCTGGAACAGTCGTTGCCGCTGCCGCGGGCATCGACCCAGGACCTTCGCGCACTGCGTGCATTCGCGCTGGCGGAAAGTGCACTGGGCCAGCGTCGCTTCGAGGAGGCGCGCAACCTGTACCAGGCGGCGATCGATATCGATCCTGGTTTCGCCCTGGCCTACATGGGCGTGGCCAAACTGCATGCGCGCGTCGAGGAAGGGCGGCGTGCACGCGAAGCCATGCAGCATGCGCTGGACCTGCAGGATCGGCTGCCGCCACGCGAGCGGCTGTATCTGAAGGCCTGGATGGCCGAGCTGGAGCCGGGTGGCTGGGCGCTGGAGCAATGGCGCACGCTGGCCAAGGTCTATCCGGATTCGTTCGCGGGGCTGTCCAACACGTCCTGGTACCTGCTGCAGGCCAACCAGTTCAGCGAGGCCGAACCCTATGCGCGTGCGGCCGCAGTACCGCAGGATCCGCTGCGGCTGTATCCGCTGGTCCACCTGGTGCGGATACAGATCGCTGCCAACCAACCGCAGCTCGCTGCCGAAACGCTGGCCCAGGCGCAGGTCCTGCGCGGCCGTGATGACGCCGATGAGACCGGTGTGGATGTGCTGGTGGCGCAGGGGCAGTACGCGAAGGCAGCGAAGCTGTTACCGCAGATCCACGCCAGTGATGGCCTGCAGGAGCGGATGAAGCTGCGTGCGCAGTTGTTGCTGGCTGCTGCGCAGCGCGATTGCGCGGCCATGCAGCAGGCGATACGCGAAGATGCAGCGGCGCCGACGCTGGTCGATCTTCAGGTGCAGCAGCGCCTGCAGCACGCCAGCGTGGCGGCGCTGTGCCCGAGCGCAGACCGTGCCGGGCTGCAGGCCATCGCGGCGCTGCTGCAGCCGATGCTGCAGGAGCGTGATGATCCCATGCTGCATGCCCGTGGCCTGCAATGGCTGGCACTGGTCCACCTGGCGCAGCGGCAGGGCCAGTTCGAACTGGCCAGGCGCTGGCTGGACGAGCAGCGGCCCCTGCTGCGCAGCCTGCGCAGTCCGGTCGCGGACCGCTGGCTGCGCATCGTCAGCGCCATGGACGAACTGCAGATGCAGCGGCCCGATGCAGCCCGCGCGCTGATCGAGCCGATGCTCGATGGCAGCGAGCCGGTGCAGGCACACGTCGTGCTGCTGCTCGCGCTGCGCGCACAGGGCAATGAAGCCGCGGTACGCCGCGAGCAGGCCTGGCTGTCCCAGCATCGCGGCCAGGCCATTGCCGAGGTCACCGCCATGCAGGTCTGGCAACCACTGAACGTGCATGACGTGTCCATGTGGGCATCGCCGGCCACGGCCGGCGCGCCCTGATGGCGGGTCAACCGTCGATGCGCTCGCCGACCTTGCCGGCTTCGAAGCAGAACACCACGGTCATGGCCGCCACCGACCCGGACAGGTGGGCCTGCAGCCCGTCACGCACCTGGCTCAGCTCTTCGACCGAGGCCAGGGTGCCGATCTTCATGCAGTCGTTCTCGCCAACGGCACCGTCCAGCCCGATCGAGGCCAGGGCCTTGGCCGGCGACGCGGTGAAGTGGCTGCGGAAGTCGTCGCTGCCGATCAGGTGGTCCAGCAGGAGGCTGGCGTCTGCGGCGGAAAGGCGGGGATGGGTGCTCATGGGGATCGTCCGTAAGTGGAGTTTCTCGTATCGGCCGCGACAGCCTGCCATTGAGGGCCGCGCTGTGCACATCGCTAAAGTTGGCCGCGCCGCGGTCGTTGCTGCTATGCCGGTTGTGCGGCAGAAGGAAGGAAACCGATGCGCCTGCGCCGCTGCGCCAGCCTGATGTTCGAGCCCCGCGAGGCGGTCACCCTGGACCTGCGCGCGATGCTGGCCGGCCACGCCGAGATGGACAGCCAGATCAGCTGGGTGGCGCTGGCCGCGCATCTGGACCAGCCGCTGCCGGTGGACGCCGAGGAGCGCCAGCTGCTGGGCGAGCTCAGCGCGCACCGCTGGAGCGAACCGCCCGCCGATGCCTCCCCGGCGATGCTGGCCCGCCTGGTCGAGCAGGGCCTGCTGCTGACCGACCCGCCGAGCGAGGTGGGGCACCAGCTGCGCGACGAGGCGCTGCGGCGCAGCCAGTGGTGGCCGCTGGCTGCACTGGCCCATCGCCATGCACGCTGGCAGGCCGTGGACAGCGTGGAGGACATGCGCCGGCAGGGGTTGGACACCGCTGCCGGCCTGCGCCAGCGCCTCGGGCCGCCACCGCCGGTGGTGCAGCCCATGCAGGGCGACTACCAGCCGCTGCCGCGCAGCGAAGAGGCCGCGTTCGACGCACTGCTGGCGCGCCGCACCACCTGCCGCAATTTCGACCCGCAGCGCGCGTTGCCGCTGCCGTTGCTGGCCCAGGTGCTGCAGCGCACGCTGATGGCGCACGCGGTGCAGAAGGTCGAGCGCGATACCGAGTTCCTGAAGAAGAACGTGCCTTCCGGTGGCGGCCTGCATCCCACCGAAGGCTTCCTGCTGGTGCAGAACGTGGAAGGACTGGCACCGGGCCTGTATCACTACCACCCGGTGCAGCACGCCGTGCTGCCGCTGCCCTCGCCACCGTCGCAGGCACTGCCGGCGCTGGCGCGGCGGATGCTGTCCGGACAGGCGTGGTTCGCCGATGCGCCGGCGCTGCTGGTGCTGGCGCCGCGCTATGACCGCTGCTTCTGGAAGTACCGCAACCACGCCAAGGCGCACCGTGCGGTGGCGCTGGATGTCGGTCACATCTCGCAGCTGCTGTACCTGTGCGCGACCGAGCGCGGCCTGGCCGCCTTCGTCACCGCAGCCATCAACGATGCCGATGTCGATCGTGCCTTCGGCTTCGATGGCATCGGCCAGAGCGCGATGGCCATCTGCGGCCTGGGCTGGCGCAGTGCCACACTGGACACGGCCGAATTCGATCCCGCTGGTCGGGTGACGGCGGGCGACGACCGCTGAGCGACCGTCGCCCCGGCGTTCACGCCGCTTCGAAGTCCACCAGCACCGCGCCGTCGTTGACCTGGTCACCGGCCTTGGCGCGGTAGCCCTTCACCGTGCCGTCGGCCGGCGCCTGCAGGGTGTGCTCCATCTTCATCGCTTCCAACACCACCAGCGGCGTGCCGCGCTTGACCTCGGTACCGGCGGCGACCAGCGTGGCCACGATCTTCCCGGGCATCGGTGCCAGCAGGCTGCCGGCATCGGCCACGGCGTGGTCCGATTCGCTCACCGGATCATGCAGGGTGAAACGGTGCTGGCCGTCGGCGCCGAACAGGTACAGCTGGTCACCGTCGCGCAGCAGCTGCAGTGTCCAGCGGCGCCCCCCCAGCTGCACCGCCAGCCCCCGCACATCGGCTGTGCCGATCACCTGCACGGGTGCTGCGTCATCGCACTGCACGCGCCAGCCATCGGCCTGCGCCCACACCTTCAGCGTGTGCCGGCATTCGCCCTGCTGCAGCGGCAGCACGCGCGGCGCGGGCGCGCCAAGGCGCCAGCCGTCCTGCGCCTGCCACGGCGAATGCGGGTCGCGCGCGTCGCTGGCTGCACCTGCAGTAGTGGCCACGGCGGCCACCGCCGCCAGCAGCCACAGCGCATCATCGCTGTCACCCACCTGACCCAATGCGGCCTGCTCGCGCTCGATCAGCGCGGTATCCAGCTTGGCGTGGGTAAACGAATCGGTGTTCACCAGGCGGCGCAGGAAACCGGCATTGGTGGTCACGCCCACCACCTGGCAGTCGGCCAGGGCCTGGCTCATGCGGCGCAGTGCGGCGTCGCGGTCCACGTCCCAGACGATCAGCTTGGCAATCATGGGATCGTAGTACGGCGTGATGCTGTCGCCTTCCTCGACACCGGTATCCACGCGCACATGAGTCGACGGCGCCGGCAGGCGCAGGCGGCGCAGGAGGCCGGTGGACGGCAGGAAACCACGGTCGGCGTCTTCGGCATACAGCCGCGCCTCGATGGCGTGGCCGTGGATCGCCAGCTGCTCCTGGCGCAGCGGCAGTGGCTGGCCCGAGGCTACGCGCAGCTGCCACTCCACCAGGTCGGTGCCGGTGATGTACTCGGTCACCGGGTGCTCGACCTGCAGGCGGGTGTTCATCTCCATGAAGTAGAAATCGCCGTCCGGGCCGGCGATGAACTCCACCGTTCCGGCGCCGACGTAGCCCACCGCGCGCGCGGCATCGACCGCGGCCTTGCCCATCGCCGCACGACGTTCGGGGCTCATGCCCGGGGCGGGCGCTTCTTCCAGCACCTTCTGGTGGCGGCGCTGCACCGAGCAATCGCGCTCGAACAGGTAGACCGCATCACCGTGGCTGTCGCCGAACACCTGGATCTCGATATGGCGCGGGCGCTCGACGTACTTCTCGACCAGCACATGGTCGTTGCCGAATGCCGAGGCGGCCTCGCGCTGGCAGCTGGCCAGTGCATCGACGAAGTCCTCGCTGCGTTCGACCTTGCGCATGCCCTTGCCACCGCCACCGGCGCTGGCCTTGATCAGTACCGGGTAGCCGATGGCATCGGCCTGCGCGCGCAGGAACGTCGGCTCCTGCTGGTCGCCGTGGTAGCCCGGCGTCAGTGGCACACCGGCCTTGGCCATCAACGCCTTGGCCGCGCTCTTGTCACCCATCGCGCGGATCGCGCTGGCCGGCGGCCCGATGAAGGTGACGTCGGCGGCGGCGCAGGCATCGGCGAAGTCGGCATTCTCGGACAGGAAGCCGTAACCGGGGTGGATCGCCTGCGCGCCGGTCAGGCGTGCGGCGTCGAGCAGGGCGTCGCCGCGCAGGTAGCTCTCACGCGCGGCGGCCGGGCCGATGTGGATGGCCTCGTCGGCCAGGCGTACGTGGCGTGCGTTGCGGTCGGCATCGGAATACACCGCCACGGTGGCGATGCCGAGGCGGCGGCAGGTGGCGATGACGCGGCAGGCGATTTCGCCGCGGTTGGCGATCAGGACTTTGGTGAACATGGCAACAGGCTCGGTCATGGCACGGGTTACATGCGGAACACGCCGAAGCGCGTCTGCTGCGGGGCGGCGTTGAGGCTGGCCGACAGCGCCAGCGCCAGCACCCGGCGGGTGTCGGCCGGATCGATCACGCCGTCGTCCCACAGGCGTGCGCTGGCGTAGTACGGGTGGCCCTGCTGCTCGAACTGATCGCGGATCGGTGCCTTGAACGCGTCTTCCTCCGCTGCCGGCCACTGGCCGCCCTTGGCCTCGATGCCATCGCGCTTGACCGTGGCCAGCACGCTGGCGGCCTGTTCGCCACCCATCACGCCGATGCGCGCGTTCGGCCACATCCACAGGAAGTTCGGCGAGTATGCACGGCCGCACATGCCGTAGTTGCCGGCACCGAACGAGCCACCGATGACCACGGTGAACTTGGGTACCCTGGCGCAGGCCACCGCCATCACCAGCTTGGCCCCGTCCTTGGCGATACCACCCTGTTCGTACTTTCGACCGACCATGAAGCCGGTGATGTTCTGCAGGAACACCAGCGGGATGTTGCGCTGGGTGCACAGCTCGATGAAGTGCGCGCCCTTCAGTGCCGACTCGGAGAACAGGATGCCGTTGTTGGCGATGATGCCGATCGGGTAGCCGTTCAGATGGGCGAAGCCGGTGACCAGCGTTGCGCCGTAGCGCGGCTTGAATTCATCGAAGCGTGAGCCATCGACCAGCCGCGCGATCACTTCGCGTACGTCGTAGGGCTTGCGCGTATCGGCCGGGATCACCCCGTACAGTTCGGGTGCCGGCAGCAGCGGTTCCTCGGGCGCCTGCACCGCCATGGCCGGTTCCGGCTTGCGCCAGTTGAGCTGGGCGATGATCGCGCGCACCCGTGCCAGTGCCTGCAGGTCGTTGTCGGCCATGTGGTCAGCCACGCCGGAGATGCGCGTGTGCACATCGGCACCACCCAGTTCCTCGGCCGTCACCACTTCGCCGGTGGCCGCCTTCACCAGCGGCGGGCCGCCGAGGAAGATCGTGCCCTGCTCGCGCACGATCACCGTCTCGTCGCTCATCGCTGGCACATAGGCACCACCAGCGGTGCAGCTGCCCATCACGCAGGCGATCTGCGGAATGCCCTGTGCCGACAGGTTGGCCTGGTTGTAGAAGATGCGGCCGAAATGGTCGCGGTCGGGAAAGACTTCGTCCTGCAGCGGCAGGAACGCGCCACCGGAATCGACCAGGTAGATGCACGGCAGGTGGTTCTGCTCGGCGATCTCCTGCGCGCGCAGGTGCTTCTTCACCGTCATCGGGTAGTAGGTGCCGCCCTTGACCGTGGCATCGTTGGCCACGATCACGCATTCCACGCCACTGACGCGGCCGATGCCGGCCACTACGCCAGCGGCCGGCACGGTGTCTTCGTACATGCCGTGCGCGGCCAGCGGCGCGATTTCCAGGAACGCGCTGCCCGGGTCGAGCAGGGCGTCGATGCGGTCGCGCACCAGCAGCTTGCCGCGCGCGGTGTGCTTGGCGCGTGCGGCTTCGCTGCCACCCAGCGCGGTGCGGGCGAGGGTGGCATGCAGGTCGTCGACCACGGCCTGCATGGCCGCGCGGTTGCTTTCAAACGTTTCGCTGCCCGGTTGCAGCTGGGTGCTCAATACGGTCATCGCAGTGGCCTTACAGGGTGCGCTGGAACAGTTCGCGGCCGATCAGCATGCGGCGGATCTCGGACGTGCCGGCGCCGATCTCATACAGCTTGGCATCGCGCCACAAGCGGCCGGTCGGGTATTCGTTGATGTAGCCGTTGCCGCCCAGGATCTGGATCGCCTGGCCAGTCAGCCAGGTGGCCTTCTCGGCGGCGTACAGGATGGCACCGGCGGCGTCCTGGCGGGTGGTGCGGCCCTGGTCGCAGGCGCGTGCCACGGCATAGACATACGCGCGGCAGGCACCCAGGCCCACGTACATGTCGGCGATCTTGGCCTGGATCAGCTGGAAGCTGCCGATCGGCTCGCCGAACTGGTGGCGCTCGTGCACATACGGCATCACCACGTCCATGGCCGCGGCCATCAGGCCCAGCGGGCCACCGGACAGCACCACGCGCTCGTAGTCCAGGCCGGACATCAGCACGCGCACGCCACCGCCAACCTGGCCCAGCACGTTCTCTTCAGGAATCTCGCAATCCTGGAACACCAGCTCGCAGGTGGGCGAAGAACGCATGCCCAGCTTGTCCAGCTTCTGCGCGGTGGAAAAGCCCTTCATGCCCTTCTCGACCAGGAACGCGGTGATGCCCTTGGCGCCGGCCTCCATGTCGGTCTTGGCGTAGACCACCAGCACGTCGGCATCCGGGCCGTTGGTGATCCACATCTTGTTGCCGTTGAGCACGTAGCGGTCGCCGCGCTTGTCCGCGCGCAGCTTCATCGACACCACGTCCGAACCGGCGCCCGGTTCGCTCATCGCCAGCGCGCCCACCCTGGCGCCGCTGCACAGGTCGGGCAGGAAGCGCTGCTTCTGTTCCTCGTTGCCGTTCTTGCGCAGCTGGTTCACGCACAGGTTGGAGTGCGCGCCATAGGACAGGCCGATGCCGCCGGAAGCGCGCGAGATCTCTTCCATCGCCACCACATGGGCCAGGTAGCCCATGCCGGTGCCACCGTATGCTTCTTCCACGGTGAGGCCCAGCAGCCCCTGTTCGCCCAGCTTCGGCCACAGGGCCAGCGGGAACTGGTTGCTGGCATCGGCCTCGGCGGCCAGCGGCGCGACCTCGGCGGCGGCAAAATGGGCCACGCTCTGGCGCAGCAGGTCGATGTCTTCGCCAAGATCGAAGTTCAGGGATGGCACGTGCATTGTGGTGGCTCCACGGCGGGATGGCAGGAATGGACGCACCCGGCGGGGGAGTGGGCGGCGGTCTGCAGGACCGTCACCTACACGGGCGATGGCCCCAGCGTAGCGGGGTTCGGGTAAGAAGTGAATACGAATTCAAAAATTGAAACTAGAATCAGAACATGGCCTATAAACGCTCTGCATTGATGGAAGAACGCCTGGCGGGCGCCCGAGAACGGATCCTGCTGGCCACCCGCGCGCTGGTCGCCACTGGCGGCTGGCGCAATGCCCCGGTGACGGCCGTGGCAACCCAGGCGGGGGTGTCCACCGGCCTGATCTACCGGCATTTCCCATCCAAGGCGGAGCTGTTCGTGGAAGTCCTCAATGCCGCCGTGGCCCACGAGGTCGCGATCATGGAGCGGATCGCCAGTGGCCCGGAGGCGGCCAGCGAGCGGCTGCGGCTGGCGATCACCGCCTTCGTCCGCCGTGCCCTGGCCGGGCCGGGGCTCGCGCACGCCTTCATCGTCGAACCGGTCGACCCGGATGTGGAAGCCGAGCGCATGCGCGGTCGTCGCGCCTTCGGCGACGTGTTCCTGCGGCTGGTGGAGGAGGGCGTGGCGGCCGGTGAGCTGCCTGCGCAGGACGCGCATGTGGCCGCCGCCTGCCTGGTGGGTGCCTTCACCGAAGCGATGGTCGGCCCGACCGCACCCAGCCGCGCAGCGCACCGCGACGAAGACGCGCTGGTGGATGCGATCTGCAGCTTCTGCCTGCGCGCGATCGGCGCCCCGGCAATCCGGTAGCGCCGCATCAGCAGTGACGCCTGTTGTCGCACGCAAAGTGCGTTCTATACTCGGCCCATCACGCAGTCGCTCAGCCGTGGTCCAACGACTATCAGCCAGGGGTAACGAAGAGTGCGGAATTACGATCTGGAGTTCCTGAAACGCTTCTCCATGGTGATCGCGCTGCTGGCGACCATCACCCTCGGCCTCATTCTCCTTGCCGCCTACATCCACACCCGGATTCCGCCCGAGGTGTCGCCGACCGCGGCCAAACGCACCGAACAGCGCATCTCGCCCACCGGTGCAGTCTATGCCGGCAGCACCGGCGCCGCCGCGCAGGCTGCCGCCAAGGCCGCCGCGCTGGCCAAGGCCGCGTCGCAGGTGGCCTACGGCGGCACCAAGGATGGCAAGGTGATCTTCGACAACCTGTGCACCGCCTGCCACACCACCGGCGTGGGCATGGCACCGACGCTGGACCATTCGCACTGGGACAAGCGCATCGCGCAGGGCAAGGACACGCTCTACAAGCATGCCATCGAGGGCTATACCGGCCCCGACGGCGGCATCATGCCGCCCAAGGGCGGCAACCCGGCCCTGACCGAGGAGCAGATCCACGCCACCGTGGACTGGATGCTGGGCAACCTGAAATAGCCGCCGCAACGCGCCGCTTCCTGTAGAGCCGAGCCCGCGCTCGGCTGCTCTGCGCGCGGTGTGGCCAGGTGCAGCCGAGCATGGGCTCGGCTCTACGATCCCCCGGCTTTGCCCACCGAGGCCTGATCGCTCATATGCCCCCGCTGCGCAGGCGGCGTTTCGCATTTCAGGGTTAGTCTGTGCGCCTCTTCCATGGAGTCGCCCGTTGATGCGCCGCCGTTCCCTCGCCCTTGCCCTGTCCCTGCTGCTGCCGGCCGGCGCCTTTGCCCAGGCCCAGCCGCAGGCCGCACCGGTCGCGCCACCCTCCGCCGCGCGCAGCAGCGCCACCGTGGTGCTGACCGCCGCGCCGGCCGACTGGCGCGCGCTGGATGGCCAGCGGGTGCGCATTGCCGCACCGCTGACCCTGGCCGGTACCGACGGCCTGGAGCGCTTCGGCCAGCTCACCGTAGCCTTCGATGGTCGCCTCTGGCAGCCGACCGAAGTGGCCGCGCCGGGTACTGCCGGCTATGAGCAGGTGATGGCCGACAACCAGCGCCGCCGCCTGGTGCTGGAAGATGGCCGTGATGCCCGAGACCCCGCCAGCGTGGCGTACCTGCCGGGCAGCCCGGTGCTGCGCACCGGCATGCAGCTGCGTGACGTGCAGGGCATCGTGCGCATGGACGCGCAGGGCCATCCGCGCCTGCAGGTCGAAGGTGTGCTGAAACTGCCGGAACTCAAGCGCCCGGCAGTGCCGACGGTGCCGGGCAGCCTGCACGTGGCGGCCTTCAACCTGGAGAACTTCTTCAACGGTGACGGCCAGGGCGGCGGCTTCCCGACCCTGCGCGGCGCCCGCACGCTGGACGAGCACAAGGCGCAGGTGGCCAAGCTGGTCGCCACGGTCAACGCGCTGGGCGCCGACGTCGCCGCGCTGATGGAGCTGGAGAACGACGGCTACGGCCCGCAGTCGGCCATCGCCGAACTGGTCGATGCGCTCAACCGTGACCGCGGTGCGCAGGGCGACTGGCGCTTCGTCGATGCCGGCAACGGCCCCGGCGACAACCCGATCCGGGTCGGCATCATCTACCGCAGCTCACGCCTGCAGCCGGTCGGCACGCCGGCCACGTTGACCGGCGGCCCGTTCGTCGAGCACAGCCGCGTGCCGCTGGCGCAGGCCTTCCAGGGCAAGCAGGGCGCGCCGTTCGTTGTGGTGGCCAATCACTTCAAGTCGAAGGGCTGCCGCGACGCAAGCGGCGCCGACGCCGATCGCAACGACAACCAGGGCTGCTGGAACGCCACCCGCGTGGCCTCGGCGCAGCAGCTGCATGCCTGGCTGCAGACGGATCCGACCGGTACCGGTACAAAGGACGCGGTACTGCTCGGCGATTTCAATGCCTACGCGATGGAAGATCCGATCCGCACCCTGCACGACCTGGGCTGGCAGGACGCGTTCAAGGTCGCCAAGGCCGAGCATCCCTACAGCTACGTCTACAACGGCTACACCGGCCGCCTCGACCACGCGCTGCTGAGCCCGGGCATGGCCAGGCGCCTGCGCGGCGCCGCCGAATGGCACAGCAACGCCGATGAGCAGGACGCCAGCGGTTACCAGGGCCGCAACGTGCAGGGCCCGTGGCGCAGCTCCGACCACGACCCGCTGCTGCTGGGCTTCGACAGATAGGGTTCGCCGGGGATCTGCTCTGGGAGCGACCTTGATCGGCACGGATCCTGCTGTTGCTTTTTATCTTCCATTCCGCCTTCAAGCGAGCCGAGCATCGCAGGGTACCGGTGCACAGCACCGGCTCGCGGCTGGCGGCGCGTTTCTTTTGGTCACTTTTCTTTTCGCGCGAAAAGAAAAGTGACATCCCTCCGCGGGCGCGGAAATGGCACGCCGCGACCAATGCTCACCCCCAGGCGATCAAGCCGATCGCCAGCACCGCCAGCGCCAAACCGGCACGGTTCCACTTCGTGGTGGCCTCGCCGAAGGCAAACACGCCCACCAGTGCACCCAGCACCACCACGCCGATGTTCATGCCTGCGAACACGGTGGCCGGGTTGTCCGGCATCGACTGGTGCGCATGCACATAGAACAGGATGTTGCCGCCATTGAGCAGGCCCAGCAGCGCGCCTGCGCCCAGGTTTCGCCAGGCCAGCCGGCTGCGGCCACGCGCATGCCGCCACAGCTGCAGGGCCAGCATCAGCACGAAGGCTACGCTGAAGCTGGCCAGCACCGCCGCCATCGACGGCGTGCCCGACAGCGCCACCTGCTTGAGCAGCACGTCCACCACCGCAAACCCGGCCCATACCCCCAGCAGCCAGCCCCAGCCGCCGGGCGAGGACGCCACCGCCGGGCCACGCGGGCGCAGGCTGATCGCCACCATCGCCAGCAGGCCCAGGCCGAGCCCGGCAAGTTTCCACGGCGTCGCGGTCTGGCCGAAGAACAGGAAGGCGGCAGCCAGTGACAGCAGCAGCGACAGGCGCTGTGCCACATCGCTGCGCACGATGCCGGCCACCGCCACCGCGCGGCCCAGCACCAGGAAGATCGAGGGCAGCACCACCGCCAGCGCCAGCAAGGACAGCCACGGGGCATGTGGCGCGCGCAGCGCATCCAGCGGCGGCTGCAGCACCGCGGCGGTGAGCGTTGCCGCCACCAGATAGTTCCAGGTGACCATCTGCGCGACATCCAGCTGGCGGCGTCCAGCCACCTTCAACACCACCGAAACCAGCACGCTGCAGATCACGGCCAAAGACAGGTAGAGCATGGGGCGGGCACAGGGCAGGGGCGGGGGACGGTATCATGGTGCCATGCACAAGCCCTCGTTCCCCGTCGCCCCCGGCGAAACCGCCTGTCTCCAACTGGATGGCCCGGCCGGCCCGCTGGAAGTGGTCGTCGACCTGCCCAAGGCCGACGCGCCGGTGCAGCCGATCGTGGCCATCGTCTGCCATCCGCTGTCCACCGAAGGCGGTACCCTGCACAACAAGGTGGTCACCATGACCGCCACCACCCTGCGCGAGCTGGGCATCGCCACGGTGCGCTTCAACTTCCGCAGCGTCGGCGCTTCGGCCGGTACCTTCGATGGCGGCGTGGGCGAGCAGGATGACCTGAAGGCGGTCGCCGCCTGGGTGCGCAGCCAGCGCCCGCACGACCGGCTGTGGCTGGCCGGTTTCAGCTTCGGTTCGTTCGTTTCGCTGAAGGCCGCTGCCGCGCTGCAGCCGGAGGCGCTGATCTCGATCGCGCCACCGGCCGGCCGCTGGGACTTCGATGGCATCGTACCGCCGGCGCGCTGGCTGGTGATCCAGGGCGAGCAGGACGAGATCGTCGACCCGCAGGCTGTCTACCAGTGGCTGGACACGCTGGAGTTCCCGCATGAGCTGGTGCGCATGCCCGAGACCAGCCACTTCTTCCACCGCAAGCTGATCGACCTGCGCGGCGCGCTGACCCACGGCGTGAAGCACTGGCTGGGCGCGGCGGCATGAGTGCAACCGAGCTGACCCCGTCGCAGCGGTACGCGGAAGGGGTCGCCCGTGGTGACTGGCAGGACGACCCGGCCCAGCATGCAGCGCTGGCCGAGCTGGACCGCATCCACCTGGGCCTGCTGGACAGTGCCGAGGACGGTTGGCTGGACCGCCTGTCCGCGTTCTGGAAGAAGCCCGAGCCGGTGAAGGGCCTGTACTTCTGGGGCGGCGTCGGCCGCGGCAAGACCTTCCTGGTCGACCTGTTCTACGACGGGCTGCCGATCAAGCAGAAGTACCGCACGCATTTCCACCGCTTCATGCGCAGCGTCCATGAGCGCCTGCGCGAGCACCAGGGCCAGAGCGACCCGCTGGCGAAGATCGCCCAGGAATGGCGCAGCAACCTGCGAGTGCTGGTGCTGGACGAGTTCTTCGTCACCGACATCGGCGATGCGATGCTGCTGGCGCGGCTGCTGGAGCGCCTGTTCGCCGAGGGCGTGACCCTGGTCACCACCTCCAACACCGCAGTGGAGAACCTGTACCTCAACGGCCTGCAGCGTGAGAGCTTCCTGCCGGCCATCGGCCTGCTGCAGCGCTTCTGCGTGGAGCTGTACGCAGAAGGCACCGAGGACTACCGGATGCGCGCGCTGACCCGCTCGCCGGTGTACCGCGCACCGTTGGCCGCCGACAGCGACGACTGGCTGGCCACGCGCTGGAGCGAACTGAGCGGCGGCCAACCGGCCAAGCCCGGCAACATCGAGATCGAGGGCCGCAAGATTCCGGTCCGCGGCCGCGGCAAGAGCATCGCCTGGTTCGATTTCGCCGCGCTGTGCGAGGGCCCGCGCGGGCCCTCGGACTACATCGAGATCGCGCACGAGTTCAACACGGTGCTGCTGGGCGGCATTCCCGCCTTCGATCGCCTGAACGAGGATGCCGCGCGCCGCTTCGTCAACCTGATCGACGAGTTGTACGACCGCCACGTCAACCTGGTCTGCACCGCCAGCACCTCGCCGGTCGAGCTGTACACCGGCCAGCGCCTGCAGGGCGCGTTCGAGCGCACCGCCTCGCGCCTGATCGAGATGCAGAGCGCCGAGTACCTGGGCACCCCGCACCGGGCGTGAGGGGGCCTGAGGGCGTGCGTTGCCGGCCAATGGCCGGCACGACCACCCCGGAATTCCGGTAGTGCCGGCCGCTGGCCGGCAATGATCGGGGGGGAGGGCGCAACGGCGTTTCCCTGCGGCCACTCCTCCGGCCCGGCCGACACATGCGGCCTCGCGTCGCTGCCTGGCGGGTGATCCCGACGTCCACCGGATGCCCACCACCTATCCACAGGGTTGTCCCTAGCCAGTTTCATCACTGTCATGTGAAGCTGTCATTGTTCCGTTTCCGCGGTGCGTTGTGCCACCGCAGTGACGCCTTTCGGGCTTGACTGCGCAGCCCGTTCCGGCAGGTCTGAAGCGTCTGATCAGGGCGCCGATGGCACGATCCTTGCGGCGCAAGGGATTGCCGAATTTCACTACATTTGGCGTTGACGGACCCCATTACCCCCACTATCTTGTGGCCGTCGGTCGCCGCAACCCCACGGCTGGGGGTTGGCCGCAGTCTCCATTGGCGATCGTCAACGGCAGTGGCAGGCGCAGGGTCTCATCCCCTGCGACGCCGTACTGCCATCCTGGGCCGTCATGTCCCGGGCTGCGTCACCCCGATGCATCGAGCACCCCCAATCACGCCAAGAGGACATACGCCGTGAGCACCGAATCCAGCGCCACCATCGAGAAGGAAAGCGAATTCCTGTTGACGTCGCCGCCGACGGCCAACGCGATGAGTGTGACCAAGCGCAACGGGACCACCGAGCTGGTGGACCTGAACAAGATCGTGCGCGCGGTGCAGCGTTCCTCCGAAGGCCTGCACGCCGTTGACCCGATGCGCGTGGCCACCCGCACCATTTCCGGCCTGTACAACGGCGCTACCACCCGCGAGCTGGACGAACTGTCCATCCGCACCGCCGCCCTGCTGATCGGTGAAGAGCCCGAGTACGGCCGCCTGGCTGCGCGCCTGCTGGCCAACTACATCGCCAAGGAAGTCTCGGGCCAGGAAATCTACGCCTTCTCGCAGTCGGTCAGCCGTGGCCATGAAGTCGGCCTGATCAACGACCGCCTGCTGAACTTCGTGCAGACCAATGCACGCAAGCTCAACGACGCCATCGACATCTCGCTGGACCTGAACTTCGATTACTTCGGCCTGCGTACCCTGTACGACCGTTACCTGCTGCGCCATCCGCACACCCGCAAGGTGATCGAGACCCCGCAGCAGTTCTTCCTGCGCATCGCCAGCGCGCTGAGCGAGGACGTGTCCGAGACCCTGGCGCTGTACAAGCGCATGGGCAACCTGGACTACCTGCCGTCCAGCCCGACCCTGTTCAACTCCGGCACCACCCACGAGCAGCTGTCCTCGTGCTTCCTGCTGGACTCGCCGCAGGACTCGCTGGAGTCGATCTATGCCAAGTACGGCGACATCGCCCAGCTGTCGAAGTTCTCCGGCGGCATCGGCGTCAGCTACACCCGCGTGCGTTCGCGTGGCTCGCTGATCAAGTCGACCAACGGCCACTCCAACGGCATCGTGCCGTGGCTGAAGACCATGGATTCGTCCGTGGCCGCGGTGAACCAGGGCGGCAAGCGCAAGGGCGCAGCCTGCGTGTACCTGGAAACCTGGCACGCCGACATCGAGGACTTCCTCGAACTGCGTGACAACACCGGTGACGAAGCCCGCCGTGCGCACAACCTGAACCTGGCCAACTGGGTGCCGGACCTGTTCATGAAGCGCGTCGAGGCCGACCAGGAATGGTCGCTGTTCGATCCGCGCGTCGTGCCGGAGTTCACCGACCTGTTTGGCGAAGCCTTCGAGGCTGCCTACCTGCAGGCCGAAGCCCAGGGCAAGGCCAGCCGCACCATCCCCGCGCGCAAGCTGTACGCCCGCATGATGCGTACGCTGGCCGAGACCGGCAACGGCTGGATGACCTTCAAGGACAAGTGCAACCGCGCCAGCAACCAGACCCTGCGTCCAGGCAACGTGATCCACCTGTCCAACCTGTGCACGGAAATCCTGGAAGTCACTTCCAACGATGAAACCGCAGTGTGCAACCTGGGTTCGATCAACCTGGGCAACCACTTCGACGAGCACAACGAGTTCGACTTCGACAAGCTGGCCGAGACCGTGCGCCTGGCCGTGCGCCAGCTCGACCGCGTCATCGACCTGAACTTCTACCCGATCGAAACCGCCCGCCGCGCCAACCTGCGCTGGCGTCCGGTCGGCCTGGGCTGCATGGGCCTGCAGGATGTGTTCTTCCGCAAGCGCCTGCCGTTCGACAGCGCCGAAGCCCGCGCGCTGTCGAAGAAGATCGCCGAAGCGATCTACTTCCACGCGCTGGAAACCTCCTGCGAGCTGGCCCAGGAACGCGGCAAGCACCCGTCGTTCAACGACACCCGTGCCGCCAGTGGCGAACTGCAGTTCGACGCCTGGAACGTGGTGCCGGAAGACACTGCGCGCTGGGATGCCCTGCGTGAGCGCATCAAGGAACACGGCCTGCGCAACTCGCTGATGATCGCGATCGCGCCGACCGCGACCATCGCCTCGATCGCCGGTTGCTACGAGTGCGTCGAGCCGCAGGTGTCCAACCTGTTCAAGCGCGAGACCCTGTCCGGTGACTTCCTGCAGGTCAACCGTTACCTGGTCAACGAGCTGAAGAAGCTGGGGCTGTGGACGCCGGAAATGCGCGATGCCATCAAGCTGGCCGAAGGCTCGATCGCCGGCGTGGCGCAGATCCCGGAAACGCTGCGCGAGGTCTACCGCACCGCGTGGGAACTGCCGATGCGTTCGCTGATCGACATGGCCGCCGAGCGTGGCGCCTTCATCGACCAGTCGGCCTCGCTCAACCTGTTCATGGAAAGCCCGAACATCGGCGCGATGTCCTCCATGTACATGTACGCCTGGAAGCAGGGCATCAAGACCACCTACTACCTGCGTTCGCGCCCGGCCACCAAGATCGCCAAGACGACGGTGAGTGCCGCCGCACCGGCCAAGGTGTTCAGCCCGGACGAAGCCATCGCCTGCTCGCTGGAAAACCCGGAAGCCTGCGAGGCCTGCCAGTAACACGCCGCGCGGTGGGTGCCGACCGTTGGTCGGCACTCGAACACCTCGCACCTGTAGAGCCGAGCCATGCTCGGCTGCAGCACGGAAACACCAAGGTAGCGCCGGGCCATGCCCGGCGTTTTGACCCGAGAATTCAAGGAAACACCCATGGCCGACAAGCCCAAGCAGATGCTGCTCGATCCCGGTTTTGAACTGACCCTGCGCCCGATGCGCTACCCGCAGTTCTATGACATGTACCGGAATGCGATCAAGAACACCTGGACGGTGGAAGAGATCAATTTCCAGATCGACATCACCGACCTGCACAGCAAGATGTCGCCGGGTGAGCGCCACCTGATCCACCGCCTGGTCGCGTTCTTCGCCACCGGCGATTCGATCGTGTCCAACAACCTGGTGCTGAACCTGTACCAGCACTTGAATGCGCCGGAAGCGCGCATGTACCTGTCGCGCCAGCTGTATGAAGAAGCACTGCACGTGCAGTTCTACCTGACCCTGCTCGACAACTACCTGCCGGATCCGGAAGAGCGCGCCAAGGCGTTCTCGGCGGTGGAGAACATCGACTCGATCAAGAAGAAGGCCGATTTCTGCTTCAAGTGGATCGACTCGATCCAGGACCTGACCCGCATCGAGACCCGCGAACAGCGTCGCCAGTTCCTGCTCAACCAGATCTGCTTCGCCGCCTGCATCGAAGGCCTGTTCTTCTTCGCTGCGTTCGCCTACGTGTACTACTTCCGTTCGCGCGGCCTGCTGCCGGGCCTGGCTTCGGGCACCAACTGGGTGTTCCGCGACGAAAGCGCGCACATGGAGTTCGCCTTCGAGTCGGTGCGCGTGGTGCGTGAGGAAGAGCCGGACCTGTTCGACGACGAGATGAAGCAGCAGGTCTACGACATGTTGGCCGAAGCCATCGAATGCGAAGTGCAGTTCGCCGAGGACGTGCTGTCCGGCGGCGTGGCCGGCATCTCGACCCGTGACATGCGCCAGTACCTGCAGCATTGTGCCGATCAGCACTTCGCCAAACTGGGCATGGAAAAGAAGTACAACGTGCGCAACCCGCTGCCGTTCATGGAACTGCAGGACGTGCAGGAACTGACCAACTTCTTCGAACGCCGCGTCTCGGCCTACCAGGTCGGCGTGCAGGGCGAAGTCGCCTTCGACATGAACTTCTGATCGAACCGGTCAGGCCTTTCGCAACGAAAAACCCCGGCCAATGCCGGGGTTTTTTGTTGCGCGCCTGGCTTTTGTAGAGTCGAGCCGTGCTCGACTGCTGTTCGCAAGAAAGTCGAGCATGGCTCGACTCTACAAAGCGCTAGCGCCGTCCTTCCACCGCCATGCGCACCGCCAGCCCGGCCAGCACCGTACCCACCAGCCAGCGCTGCACCCTCTGCCAGGTGGGGCGCGCGGCCAGGAAGCCGGCGATGCTGCCGGCGGCCAGCGCGATCAGGCCGTTCACGCTGACGCTGACCAGGATCTGGGTGCAGCCCAGCACGATCGACTGCATCAGCACACTGCCTTCGCTGTCCGGATGCAGGAACTGCGGCAGCAGCGACAGGTACATCACCGCCACTTTCGGGTTCAGCAGATTGGTCAGCAAGCCCATCGTGAACAGTCTGCCCGGGCTGTCCTGCGGCAGCTCGCGCACCGCGAACGGCGAACGGCCGCCGGGCTTCAGCGCCTGCCACGCCAGGTACAGCAGGTACAGCGCGCCACCGATGCGCAGCGCCTCATAGGCGAACGGCACGGTCATCAGCAGGGCGGTGATGCCCAGTGCCGCGCACAGCATGTAGAACACGAAGCCCAGCGCCACCCCGCCCAGCGAGATCAGCCCGGCGAGCGGCCCTTGGCAGATCGAGCGCGAGATGACGTAGATCATGTTCGGCCCGGGCGTGAGCACCATGGCCAGCGAAACCAGCGCAAAGGCCAGCAGGTCGGAAAGTGCGGGCATGGGCGGTCCTGGCAGTGGGCGTGGCGCAGTGTAGCGTCGCCTGCACGGGGCCTGGCTTAAAATTGACGGACCTCACACCGAAGCCCCCCCATGACCCCGATCCCCGAGACCGTGCCGCCCACCGAAGTGCGCATGGCCGAAATCGTCTTCCCCAACCACACCAACCACCTCGGCACCCTGTTCGGTGGCCAGGCATTGGCGTGGATGGACAAGGCCGCCTTCCTGGCCGCCGCCCGCTATTCGCGCCGCACCGTGGTGACCGCGCGCAGCGATCAGGTCGACTTCAAGCTGCCGATCCGCATCGGCCAGATGGTGGAAACCATCGGCCGCATCGTCGAAGTCGGGCGCAGCTCGATGAAGGTCGAGGTGGAACTGGTCGCCGAGGACCTGCACAGCGGCGAGCGCAAGCTGTGTACCCGCGGCCACTTCGTGATGATCGCGCTGGACGAGGACGGCCACCCGATCGCGGTGCCGCCGCTGCCGGCCGCCTGAGCCGGCGCTTGCACGGGCGCTGCGGCGCCCCCATCTGGCAGCCATGACCTCGCCGCTGACCGACTTCATCGACCGCGCCCAGCGCCTGTTCGTGCTGACCGGCGCCGGTTGCAGCACCGCCTCGGGCATTCCCGACTATCGCGATACCGACGGCCAGTGGAAACGCACGCCGCCGGTGACCTACCAGGCGTTCATGGGCGAAGCGGGTACCCGCCAGCGCTACTGGGCGCGCAGCCTGCTGGGCTGGCCGCGCTTCGGCCTGGCCCGGCCCAACGGTACCCACCAGGCCCTGGCCGCACTGGAAAACAGCGGCAAGCTGCAGCTGCTGCTGACCCAGAACGTGGACGGCCTGCACCAGCGCGCCGGCAGCCACAAGGTGATCGACCTGCATGGCCGCCTGGACCGGGTGCGCTGCATGAGCTGTGAGCGCCGCAGTGGCCGCGAGGATTTCCAGCAGCGGCTGCTGGAGGCCAATCCGGGCTGGGATGTGCTGGAGGCCGGTATCGCGCCCGATGGCGATGCCGATCTGGAGACCGATTTCTCCACGTTCGTGGTGCCCGATTGTCCGTACTGCGGCGGCCTGCTGAAGCCGGATGTGGTGTTCTTCGGCGAGAACGTGCCGCGTGAACGGGTGGCGGCGGTGCACGATCACCTGCAGCAGGCCGACGCCGTGCTGGTGGTGGGCTCGTCGCTGATGGTCTATTCCGGCTTCCGCTTCGTGCAGGCGGCCGCGAAGGCAGGGTTGCCGGTAGCGGCGCTGAACCGAGGCCGCACCCGAGCCGACGACCTGCTGTTGTTCAAGGATGAGCGGGACTGCGCTGAAGCGCTGGCCACGTGGGCTGCGCGCTGAGCCGAGCACGGGCTCGGCTCTACAAGGGGCGAGGGCTTCTGTAGAGCCGGGCGCACGCTCGGCTGCTGCAGGTCACGCGAAACAGCGATCCATCCAGATGGTTGATCCGCGAGCCGCGCAGCGGTGCAATACGCACCCCCTACGTCGTTCATCACCGTCTTGAGCCAGCTGTTCTCGCCGATTTCGTTCGGCCCCCTGACCCTGTCCAACCGCATCGTCATCGCGCCGATGTGCCAGTACTCCGCCGAGGACGGCCGCGCCAGCGACTGGCACGCCATGCACCTGGGCAACCTGGCGCAGTCCGGTGCCGGCCTGCTGATCCTGGAAGCCACCGCCGTCGAACCGCGCGGCCGCATCAGCTGGGCCGACCTGGGCCTGTGGGACGATGGCACCGAGGCCGCGCTGGCACAGGTGCTGGCCAGCGTCCGCCGCTGGTCGCCGATGCCATTGGGCATCCAGCTCGGCCACGCCGGTCGCAAGGCCTCGGTGAAGCGCCCGTGGGACGGCGGCGGCCAGCTGCCGGCCGATGATGCGCGTGGCTGGGCCACGGTGGCGCCGTCGCCGCTGCCGTTCCATGCCGCCGATCCGGCACCGCAGGAACTGGACGAGGCCGGCATCGCCGAGGTGATCGCCGCCTTCGCCGCCAGTGCGGTGCGCGCCGAGCGCCTGGGCTTCGAGCTGATCGAGCTGCATGCCGCGCACGGCTACCTGCTGCACCAGTTCCTGTCGCCGCTGAGCAACCGCCGCACCGATGGCTATGGCGGCTCGCTGCCGAACCGCCTGCGCCTGCTCGTGGAAGTGTTCGACGCGGTGCGTGCGGCGGTATCGGACAGGATCGCCGTGGGCGTGCGCATTTCCGCCAGCGACTGGGTCGAGGGTGGCTGGGATCTGGTGCAGAGCGAAGCGCTGGCCCAGGTGCTGGATGCGCGCGGCTGCAACTTCCTGCACGTTTCCAGCGGTGGCCTGGACGAGCGCCAGAAGATCACCGTCGGTCCCGGCTACCAGGTGCCGTTCGCCGCGGCGATCAAGGCCAAGGTACGCATGCCGGTGATCGCGGTGGGCATGATCACCGAACCGGAGCAGGCCGAATCGATCCTGCGCCATCGCCACGCCGATGCGGTAGCGCTGGCACGCGGCATCCTCTACGACCCGCGCTGGCCGTGGCACGCTGCTGCCGCATTGCGCGACAGCGTGGAACCGGCGCCGCAGTACCTGCGCTGCGAGCCGCGCGAGGCGCGTGGCGTGTTCAAGGCGCGCTGAGGTTCACACCCGCCAGGCCGGCGCCATGCCGGCCTGCAGGTGCTCGAACAGCGCGCGGATCTTGGCGGTGAAATCGCGGCGGTCGCTGACGCAGAAGTAGACCTCCATCGGTTCCGGGCGCCACGCGGTGTCGGCGCCGAACACCGCCTGCAGGCGGCCATCGCGCAGGTACGGCTCGGCCACGAATGCGGCGAGCCGGGTGATGCCGGCACCGGTCGCCGCCAGCGTCGCCAGCGCATCGATGTCATCGCAGACCATGCTCGGTGGCAGCGTGGCGTCCACGCGCTGGCCGTCCTTCAGCAGACCCCAGCGCAGCGGTCGGCCATCGGTGGGGAAGCGGTGCAGCAGCCCGCGATGGCGACCCAGTTCGGCGGGTTCCTGCGGCGTGCCATGGGCCTGCAGGTAGGCTGGCGCGGCACAGAACACGAACGGCACGCGCGCCAGCTGCCGTGCGACGACGCCGTCTTCCAGCTGCGCGCCGATGCGGATGCTGGCATCCACCGCCTCTGGACCATGCTGCACGGCGCGGTCGGTCAGGCGCAGCTCCAGCTGCAGTTGCGGGTAGCGCTGCTGCAGTGACGGCAGCAGCGGTGCCAGCACGTGGCGGCCGAAGGCGCTGCTGCTGGCGATGCGCAGGGGCCCGGCCGGTTCGATATCACCGGCAGTGACCCTCGCCTGCGCGCGCGCCAGGTCGCCCTCGATATGGCGCACCTGCGCCAGGTACAGCGCGCCGGCCTCGCTGAGGGCGAGTTGGCGCGTACTCCGGTTCAGCAGCCTTACGCCCAGATGCGCCTCCAGCCGGTGGATGTTCTGGCCGACTGCGGTGGCGCTGATGCCAAGGATGCGGGCCGCAGCGGCAATGCTGCCGGTCTCTGCGGTGCGGGTGAAGCTGCGGATCAATTGCAACAGGTTCATGACCGGCCAGCTTGCCACGGGATCGGCCAAGTATCGCTTGGGACAGAACCAAGCCCTTCGCTTGCATCGGTGACCATCGCTCCGATCGACACCCTGCTGCCCTACACTGTGGCGATGCGCCCCGACTCCATCCTCACCCTGTCCTGCCCCGACCGTACCGGTATCGTCTACCGTGTGTCCGGCCTGTTGTTCGACCACGGCTGCAACATCCTCGACGCCCAGCAGTTCGGTGACGAGGAGAGCGGCCGCTTCTTCCTGCGCGTGCATTTCGACCGCGACGCCGGCCTGCCGCTGGAGACCGTGCATGCCGCGATGGCCAAACTTGCCGAAGGCTTCGGCATGGACTGGCAGCTGCATGACGGCCGCCGCCGGGCACGCCTGCTGGTGCTGGTCAGCAAGCAGGGGCATTGCCTCAACGACCTGCTGTTCCGCGCCCACAGCGGCCAGCTGAAGGTCGACATCGCGGCAGTGGCGTCCAACCACGCCGACTTCGCGCCATTGGCCGCGTCCTACCAGGTACCGTTCCACCACCTGCCAGTGACCGCCGATACGCGTGCGGTGCAGGAGCAGCAGATCATCGACCTGGTCGAGCGTGAGCGCATCGACCTGGTGGTGCTGGCGCGCTACATGCAGATCCTGTCACCCACGCTGTGCCGTGCGCTGGCCGGCCGTGCGATCAACATCCACCACAGCTTCCTGCCCAGCTTCAAGGGCGCGCAGCCCTATCACCAGGCGCACGCGCGCGGGGTCAAGATCATCGGTGCCACCGCGCACTACGTCACCGAGGATCTGGACGAAGGCCCGATCATCGAACAGGACGTGGCCCGCGTTGACCACGCCATGGCGCCGCGCGAGCTGGTGCGGCTGGGCAGCGACACCGAATCGCTGGTGCTGGCACGCGCGGTTCGCCGCCATGTGGAGCACCGCATCCTGCTCAATGGGCATCGCACGGTGGTGTTCCGGTAATCGCCCATCCCACGTCCGCCGGGCATGGCCCGGCGCTACCACGGGTGCTATCCGGTAGTGGGGGGGGGGGGGGGGGGGGGGGGGGGGGGGGGGGGGGGGGGGGGGGGGGGGGGGGGGGGGGGGGGGCGCCCGCCCTCTTATATAAAAAAAAAACCACCCCCCCAATCACAAATTTAG
>NZ_JBAWUK010000051.1:0-18615 GCF_037079935.1 Stenotrophomonas maltophilia group sp. Smal12
GCATGGATGCGGCGACCGAGCCTACAGGGACGTATTTACGGCGTCCCCCGCAACCGGACCCACCCCGCCTCCCCACAGGAAACCCTCTTGGGCTGTTGCTGTTGCTGTTGCTTCTGCTGGGGTTGCCGGCCAGCGGCCGGCACTACCGCGGGTGCAGGGCGCAGCCCTGCCGATACCCAACCTACTTGGCAGCAGCGATCTGCTTTTCGATGTCGGCGGCGGTCACCGGGCCAAGGAACGTGTGCGCCAGCTTGCCTTGCGGATCGATGAGATGCGTCAGCGGCAGGCCGCGCGGCGTGGCGAAGTCGGCCGGCGGATCGAACGGGTCCACGATCACGATCGGATAGGTCACCGGATGCTTGGCCAGGAACGACTGCATCTCCGGCACTTCGATGTCCTCGTAGGCCAAGCCGACCACTTCGATGTTGCTGCGCATCGCATGCAGGGCCGACAGCTCGGGCATCTCCTTGCGGCACGGCGCGCACCAGGTGGCCCAGAAGTTCACCACCACCCACTTGCCGCGATGCGCGGCCAGGTCGTAGTCGCTGCCATCCACCGCCTTCATCTTCAGCGTCGGGAACTCGGCGGTGGTGCGCTCGGCCGGGGTTTCCTCGACCGGTGCCGGCGTGCTCGGCGTCGGTGCCTGCGCCGGTGGCTGGCTGCTGGCCGGTGCCGGCTCCTGGGCCGGTTTGCAGGCCGCCAGGGCCAGCAGCAGGGTCAACGGGAGCAGCAGCGGCAACGACGTCTTGCGGGTCATGGGGTGTCTCCAGAGTCGGTATAGATATCACTGACCTTGCGCTTCAGGCGTTCGCGCAGGGGCAGTCGCAGGTCATCCAGCGCCGCCAAGGCGGCACGGCCCAGGCTGTCGTCGCGATACGGCAGGTGCTGCTCGGCTACCGGGATGCGCAGCTGGGTGCATTCGTACAGATCGGCCAGGCTGACCTGGTCCAGGTCGCGCGACAGCAGCCACTCGCCGCGCTCATCGCGGCGCAGCAGGTCGATCTCCTGCAGGTTGCAGATCAGGTCCTGCAGCAGTGAGTCGGTCAGCATCGGCTCCAGCCGCAGGATCTCGTCATCGGCCAGGCCTTTGCCCTTGGCCCGCGCATGCTGGAAGCGGCCAAGCAGGCGCAGCAGCCCATAGAACTCGTACCCCTGCGGCAGGCGCAGCTCGACCGGCTGGTAGCGGAAGGCGGCCATCGAGGAGGCCAGCGACGCACCCAGCAGCACCGCCACCCAGCACAGGTAGATCCACAGCAGCAGGATCGGCACGAAGGCGACCGTGCCATACAGCTTCTGGTAGGACTGGAAGCTGCCCAGATACGCGCCGATGCCCCACTTCACCAGTTCAAGGATGACCGCCGCCAGGATCGCGCCGGGCACGGCATGCCGCCATTTCACCGTGTGGTGCGGTACCACACGGAACATCAGCGTGATGCAGACGAACTCGATCAGGATCGGTGCCATCCGCAGCGCCAGTTCGGCCAGCCAACGGCCCTCCTGGGTACCGAACAACGGCATCGCGAACACCCGCGCCGACACCGCCAGCGACGCAGCGGCGAGCATCGCGCCCAGGGTCAGCACGGTCCAGTAGACCAGGAAGCGGGTCAGCTTGGGCCGGCTCGAGCCGACCCGCCAGATCTGGTTGAAGGTCTCTTCCACGCTGTTGAGCGTGATCAGCAGTGAGGCGACCAGTGCGATGAAGCCGGCGGCGGTCAGCTGGCCGGCACTGGCCGAAAACTGCCGCAGGTAACCCTCGGCCGCGCGCGCAGCGGAGGGCACGAAGTTGGAGAAGACGTAGTCGCTGAGCTGGTCGCTCCAGCGGTCGAAAACAGGGAAGGCCGAGAGCACGCCGAACACCACGATGGCCAGCGGCACCAGCGCGAACACCGTGGTGTACGCCAGCGCCGCCGCTGCCTGGAACAGGCGGTCGTCGAGGAAGCGATGCCACAGGAAGCGGCCGAAACTGATGGCCCGTGCGCGATCCCGCGCGCGCTCCATCCACAGGTTGAGCGTATCCAAAGGTTCCATCGGTGGAAGGGTACCCGATGCGGAATGCTCGCAGGATAGCCATACTGGTGGCCACACGACGAGGAGAAGCGGGCACGATGGGCGAGATTCTGGTGCTGTATTACAGCCGGGGCGGTTCGGTGGCACGGCTGGCGCGCCAGATCGCGCGGGGCATCGGCGAAGTGCCGGGCATGACCGCGCGCCTGCGCACGGTGCCGCCGGTGGCCGCAGTGACCCAGACCGCGCAGCCGCCGGTACCCGACGATGGCGCCCCCTATGTAAGCGTGCAGGACCTGGTCGAATGCCAGGGCCTGCTGCTCGGCAGCCCGACCCGCTTCGGCAACATGGCCGCGCCGGTGAAGCATTTCCTGGATGGGCTGGGCGCCGAATGGGTCAATGGCACCCTCTCCGGCAAGCCGGCCGGCGTGTTCACGTCCACCGCATCCATGCATGGCGGGCAGGAATCGACCCTGCTGTCGATGCAGGTGCCGCTGCTGCACCATGGCTGCGTGATCGTCGGCATTCCGTTCACCGAACCGGCGCTGAGCCACACCACCAGCGGTGGCACGCCCTACGGCGCCAGCCACGTCGCCGGTGCCGCCGACGACCCGCAGCCGACCGACGACGAAGCCGTGCTGGCGCGCGCGCTGGGGCGCCGGGTGGCCGGCATCGCGCAGCGGTTGGCCCGATGAGCGCCGCGCCGCGCACGGTCCTGCTGCTGGCCCTGATGGGGCTGGCCGCGCTGTTCGCCGGCTGGTTCATCAATGACAAGCACTGGCTGGCGACCCAGCTGGTGTTCACCGCGCCGCCGCTGGCGCTGGCCATCGCCGTGCGCCTGGGCTGGCGCAAGGCCGGATTCTGGGCCTCGGTCCTGGCGCTGGGCTGGTTCAGCCACGGCGTGATGAGCGCCTGGAGCCATCCGGAAACGCGCTGGCTGGCGCTGATCGAGATCGCGCTGGCCCTGCTGGTGATCTTCAGCGCCAGCCTGCCCGGCCTGCGCGCCCGCTTCGGCAAGCAACGCTGACGCTGCGCCCGCTGGGCCGTATCATCTGCATTCCTGGCCCCGCGCCGCAGTACCTGTCCTGGTTTCGCGCATGCACATGATGGAAGAGCTCCTGGTCGTCACCACTGGTGGCACGATCGACAAGATCTACTTCGACGACAAGTCGGACTACCAGATCGGCGATCCGCAGATCGGCATGATCCTGCGCGAGCTGGGCGTGACGTTCCGCTTCAACGTGATTCCGATCCTGCGCAAGGATTCGCTGCACATCAACGATGAGGACCGCGAGCTGATCCGCGCCACCATCGCCGCGCAACCGACCCGGCACGTCCTGGTGACCCACGGCACCGACTCGATGGTGCAGACCGGCAAGGTGCTGGCGACAATCCCCGACAAGACCATCGTGATGACCGGTGCACTGAGCCCGGCACGCTTCCGCGGCTCGGATGCGGAGTTCAACATCGGCTGTGCGATCGGTGCGGTGCAGTCGTTGCCGAGCGGCGTGTACATCGCGATGAACGGGCGGATCTTCGACCCGCAGCACGTGCGCAAGAACGTGGCCGCGAACCGCTTCGAGTCGGTCTGAGGAACCGCGCGCCGACCAAGCTCGGCACCTGCCAGAGCGCTGCCCTTGTAGTGCCGAGCCATGCTCGGCAACCGCGTGCCAGCGCGGCACAACGGTCCGCAGCCAGAGCAGCCGAGCATGGGCTCGGCCCCACAGAAGCAAGAACGCCCCGGCCGAAGCCAGGGCGTGCCCTTGGAGAGGGACTTGGGCTCAGTACTGGGCGTTGAGGGTCACGCCCGAGAAGGTGCTGTAGGCCTTCACCCGCACATACCACGTGCCAGCGGCAGGGCTGTTGATGGTGCAGGTCTCGCTGTTGCCACTCAGGTACGGACGGCAGGTGTAGCTGGTATCGGTCGGGGCACTGCCCTGGCGCACGTACAGGTCGGCATCGCCGCTGCCGCCACTGATCGTCACGCGCAGCTGGCTGCTACCGGCCGGAACGGCGACGGTGTAGTTCAGCTCGGCACCGGTCGCAGCGCCCAGGCCGGTCACCGGCACGTTGTTCTGCAGCACGTTGCCACCCGGGTTCGGGTTGCCACCGCCGTTGATCGCCGCAGCCACGGCCGCGTTGGCGTCGACGATGCCGGCGCCGCAGCCACCCGAGCAGGCGCCCGGCAGCGGGCGTGCAGTGCTCTTGATGATGCTTTCGACCTGCGCCGGGCTCAGCGGGCTTGGCGCGACCGACTGCATCAGCGCAACCACGCCGGCCACATGCGGCGCCGCCATCGAGGTGCCGTTGTACGACGCGTAGCTGGCGCTGCCCGGCGTGGTGGTACCGGTGTTGAGGGTGGACAGGATGCTCTGGCCCGGGCCGGAAATGTCGATGCCGGCACCGTAGTTGGAGAAGCTGGCACGCGCACCGGCCGAGGTCGTGGCCGCCACCGCGATCACGTTCGCGCAGTTGGCCGGCACCGACGAGGACACGTTGGTGTTGCTGTTGCCGGCGGCGACCACCACGGTGGTACCACGGCTGACCGCGCCGTTGATGGCGTTCTGGTAGGTGGCCGAGCAGGTGCCGCCACCACCCAGCGACATGTTGATGACCTCGGCCGGGTTGGCGTTGGCCGGCACGCCACTGACGGTGCCGCCAGAGGCCCACACGATCGCGTCGGCGATGTCGGAGGTGTAACCGCCGCACTTGCCCAGCACGCGCACCGGGACGACCTTGGCATTGAACGCAGTACCGGCCACGCCGGTGCTGTTGTTGGTCACCGCCGCCACGGTGCCGGCGACGTGGGTACCGTGCCAGCTGGAGTTGGAGGCCGGGATGCCCGAGCCGCACTCGTTGGCGCCGTACCAGTCGCCCTCGTCATTCGGGTTGTTGTCGCGGCCACCGCCATCGCGCGCCATCGCGGCATCGCTGATGAAGTCATAGCCAGGCAGGATGTTGGCGTTGAGATCGGGATGGTTGGTGATGCCGGTATCGATCACGGCCACCACCACGCCGGTGCCGGTGGCCTTGTCCCAGGCCGGCCGCACGTTGATCGACGCGTTGGAGGTACCGAAGCCCCACTGTTCGCTGAAGCGGGTGTCATTCGGGGTCAGCGTCGCACGCATGATCTGGTCGACTTCGACGTATTCCACGTTCGGGTCGGCGGCGAGCTTGCGCATCAGCAGCTCGGATTCGGCCTGGTCAAGCGGGCGATCGGTCTTGACCAGGGTCGGGCCAACGGCCAGCTTGCGGACCTCCTGCAGGCCCAGCGCGCGGCCCTGGCTGCTGGCCAGGCCGGCGGCGGCAGTCTTCAGAGAAGAGGCCAGTGCCGTGGTGTTGGCCACCGGCGCACTGCCGTCGCGGTACTTCACGATGAAGCGCTGGTGCGTCGGCGCGGACTGCAGGCCGCTGAGCTGGACGTCACCGGCCAGCGCAGGCGTGGCCAGCAGCAGCGATGACAGAACGGACGCACCAAGGACCACCCACACTCGACGCACACGCGGTTGCGTTACCTGGGACATCGTATTTCCCTTTCTTGTGGTGTGAATGCCGGAATCGGCAGAAGCACCGGCCCGAACCCTGGGCTGGCTTGCGTTGGCGAGGTTCGAAGTCCGATGAGTCAGCGGATCCCCCTAACGATCCGCCGTACATATGACGCTAATGGCCGAAACCGGACACCACAAGATTTTCAGCGTCTTTTCAGCAAGATGAAATGTTCGTTCTGAGACTTTTTGGGTCGAGGGTTTGTGAAGGTGAAGGAACTTTCTCGTGTCCTGCACAGACCTGACTGGGTCGTCACGTGTCCTGGAATGACTTTGCCGACATCGGCGTCCACCGATCCGGGGCAGATCCCTTTCTCACGCGGAAAGGGATCTGACCCCTTGGCTCGAAACGCAGAAAGCCCGTCGCGGGGACGGGCTTTCCAGAAGCGCAGCCGGGCGCGGGCCCGGCTCTACGATTCGATGTGGGCGATCAGCCCAGCTTGACCAGCCAGTTGTGGCGGTCCGGCAGGCGGCCGTACTGGATATCGGTCAGTTCCTTGCGCAGCGACATGGTCACTTCGCCGGCCGGCGCGTTGATGTCGCCCACCGAGAAGCCCTCGCCCTTCAGCTGGCCGATCGGAGTGACCACCGCGGCGGTGCCACAGGCAAACACTTCGCTGATCGCACCGGAGGCGACGCCGTCCTTCCACTCGTCGATGCTGACCTTGCGCTCTTCGACCTTCATGCCACGGTCGCGGGCCAGCTGCAGGATGCTCTCGCGGGTGATGCCCTCGAGGATGCTGCCCGACAGTTCCGGGGTGACCAGCGTGCCGTCCTTGTAGACCAGGAACACGTTCATGCCGCCCAGTTCTTCCAGGTACTTGCCTTCGACCGGGTCGAGGAACAGTACCTGCGAGCAGCCCTGCGCCTGCGCCTTCTGCTGAGGGAGCAGCGAGGCGGCGTAGTTGCCACCGCACTTGGCGGCACCGGTGCCGCCCTTGGCCGCACGCGCGTACTCGGTGGACAGCCAGATCGACACCGGGGCAACACCCTTGGCGAAGTACGGGCCGGCCGGGCTGGCGATGACGTAGTAGCCGGCCTTGTGCGCGCCGCGCACGCCGAGGAAGGCCTCGTCGCCGATCATGAACGGGCGGAAATACAGGCTCGACTCATCGGCCGAAGGCACCCAGTCACTGTCGACGGCGATCAGCTGCTTCAGCGATTCGACGAAGATCTCCACCGGCAGTTCCGGCAACGCCAGGCGCTGCGCCGAACGCTGCAGGCGACGGCCGTTGGCATCCGGGCGGAAGGTCCAGATCGAACCGTCGGCGTGGCGGTAGGCCTTGATGCCTTCGAAGATTTCCTGGCCGTAATGCAGCACGGCGGCGGCCGGGTCCAGCTGCAGCGGGCCGTAGGCGCGCACATTGGCATTGTGCCAGCCGGCATCCTTGTCCCAGCGCACTTCCACCATGTGATCGGTGAAGTGCAGGCCGAAGCCCGGCTTCTCCAGGATCTTGGCGCGCTCTTCAGCGCTGCGCGGGTGGTCCGAACGGGTGACGGCGAAGCTGGGGATGGACTGGGACACCGGAGGATTCCTGTTCTGGTTGCGGGTAGTGCCGGGCCCGCGTCACTGCGGGCCCTGGGTCAAAGCATGCCGGTCTCTAGCCGGGCCGCCTCGGACATCATGTGCTGGTTCCACGGCGGGTCGAACACCAGGTCGACGTCGGCCTCGGCCACCGTCGGGATCATTTCAAGCTTGCTGCGCACGTCGTCGACCAGGATCTCGCCCATGCCGCAGCCCGGGGCGGTCAGCGTCATCTTCACGTCGATCTCGCGCTTGCCCTCATCCAGGTGCTTGATCTCGACTTCATAGACCAGGCCCAGTTCCACGATGTTGACCGGAATTTCCGGATCGAAGCAGGTGCGCAGCTGCTGCCACACCAGCTGCTCCACCTGTTCATCGGTGGCGTCGGCCGGCAGCTCGAGCGGCGCCGGTGCCTCCTTGCCGATGGCATCGCCATCCTTGCCGGCGATGCGGAACAGGTTGCCCTCGACGAACACCGAATAACTGCCGCCCAGCGCCTGGGTGATGTACCCATAGCTGCCGGCAGGCAGGGTCACGGTATCGCCCTGCGGGACCATCACGGCCTCGCAATCGCGTTCGAAGTGGACAGGTTCGCTGCTACGGGAATACATGGGGACCGATATGGGGCCGTGGCCGAGGCCACGCAAGACGGCATTCTAGCCCAGCCGCCCCCGCACCGCCGGTGCACTGCGGCAAACCACAGTATCCTGTGGGTGATCTTCTGGGAGCTTCGATGTCCTCCAATGCCGCGCGTGCCAGGACCGTGACCTGGCTCTGGCCCCTCATGCTGCTGCTGGGCCTGTTTGTCGCTCCCCTCGCCTGGATGGTCCTGGCGCTGATGACCGGCCGGCAGGTCGGCTGGATGGCGGTGCTGGCCGCCCTGGAACTGGTGTTCATGCTGCGCCTGGGCACGCTGGGCCCAGGCCGGCTGCGCGTCGCCCTGGTCGTGCTCGGCACCCTGCTGGTGGCCGCCGTGGCCAACTGGGCCATCGCCAGCGCCTGGATGGGCGGCTCGATCGGCCTGGACCTGTGGGATGCCACCACGCGGATGGGCCCGCACCTGGCCTGGACCCTGATCAGCCTGGCCAACGGCGCGGTGGAATGGCTGTGGCTGGCCGTGGCCGTGGCCGTAGGTGCCTGGCTGGCGCGCTGAGCGCGTAGAGATTCGTGGATTCGGTAGTGCCGGCCGCTGGCCGGCAAAGGCGTGCGGACCAGGGACCGCACCTACCCGCTGCAGCCACCACGCGCGGATGGGGTAGTGCCGGCCGCTGGCCGGCAAGGGGGGCAGAGCCCTTTCCTGCGGAAAGGGATCCGACCCCGGTCCTCAACTCAATGCCCGCCGTCGAGCGCCTTCAGTTCACTCACCAGCGAGGCCGCCGCTTCGGCGCCGTCGCCATAGAGCATGCGGGTGTTGTCGGCGTAGAACAGCGCATTCTCGATGCCGGCAAAACCGGTGCCCTTGCCACGCTTGATCACCACCACGTTGCGCGCGTTGACCACGTCCAGCACCGGCATGCCGTAGATCGGGCTGGCCGGGTCGGTCCGCGCCACCGGATTGACCACGTCGTTGGCACCGATCACCAGCACCACGTCGGTATTGGCGAACTCGGGGTTGATGTCGTCCATGTCGGCGATCAGATCGTAGGGCACGCCGGCCTCGGCCAGCAGCACATTCATGTGCCCGGGCATGCGCCCGGCCACCGGGTGGATCGCGAACTTCACTTTCACGCCACGCTGGCCCAGCCGCTGCGCCAGTTCCCAGATCTTGTGCTGGGCCTGCGCCACCGCCATGCCGTAGCCGGGCACGATCACCACGCGCTCGGCAAAGGCCATCATCGCCGCGACGTCCGACGCTTCGATGGGCTTCTGCGCGCCGGTGATCGCCTGTGCCTCGCCGCCGGCACCGCCGCCGAAGTTGGAGAACAGCACGTTGCGGATCGGCCGGTTCATCGCCTTGGCCATCAACCGGGTCAGCAGAATGCCGGCCGCGCCGACCATCATGCCGGCGATGATCAGCGCCTCATTGCCCAGCACATAACCTTCGAAGGACACCGCCAGGCCGGTGAATGCGTTGTACAGCGAGATCACCACCGGCATGTCGGCGCCACCGATCGGCAA
Source organism: Stenotrophomonas maltophilia group sp. Smal12 (assembly GCF_037079935.1). Taxonomy (NCBI): domain Bacteria; kingdom Pseudomonadati; phylum Pseudomonadota; class Gammaproteobacteria; order Lysobacterales; family Lysobacteraceae; genus Stenotrophomonas; species Stenotrophomonas maltophilia group sp. Smal12. The sequence goes on from NZ_JBAWUK010000051.1 coordinate 9,193, forward strand.
CGTCATCAGCACGCCCAGTGCCAGCGCCAGCACGAAGAAGGCGACGATTGCCGAGGTGTTTAGCGTGCTGGCCGCGATGATCGCCAGCACCGCCACCGCCAGTGCCACCATCAGGTTCATCAGCTGCTGGCCGGGCCAGGTCACGCGCTTGTCCAGGCGTCCGTCCAGTTTGGCCCAGGCGATCACCGAACCGGACAGCGAGACCGCACCGATCGCCGCGCCGACCACCGCCAGCAGCAGCACCATGCCCGAGGGCTGGCGCGCGGCCAGGTCGGCCAGCGCCTGCTCGCTCCAATGGCGGGTATCGCGGTTGGCAAGGAAGGCATAGCGCAGCAGTTCCACCGCACCGATCGCCGCCGCCGAGCCACCGCCCATGCCGTTGTACAACGCCACCATCTGCGGCATGTCGGTGATGGCCACCTTGCCGGCCGACCACCAGGCCAGGCCCGCGCCCAGCAGCAGTGCGACCAGGATCAGCGGCACGTTGTGCAGTTCAGGCAGGAAGAAGGTCGCCACCGTGGCCAGCAGCATGCCCAGCCCGGCCCAGCGGATGCCGCTGCGCGCGGTCAGCGGCGAAGCCATGCGCTGCAGACCCAGCAGGAACAGCGTGGCGGCGACGAGGTAGCTGGCCTTGACCAGCCAGTCGAGCAGTTCGACGGTGCTGATGTTCAAGCCTGTGGCTCCTTCGGTTCGTCCCTGCCGCCCTTGGGCGCGCTCGGCTTGAACATCTCCAGCATGCGCGCGGTGACCACGTAGCCACCGGCGGCATTGCCGGCACCGAGCACCACGGCAAGGAAGCCCAGCGCCTTTTCCAGCGGCGTCTGCGCGTGCCCCAGCACCACCATCGCGCCGATCAGCACGATGCCGTGGATGAAGTTGGAACCCGACATCAGCGGGGTATGCAGGATCACCGGCACCCGCGAAATGATCACGTGGCCGGCGATGGCCGCCAGCATGAAGATGTACAGCGCTACGAACCCGTCACTCACTGGCAACGCTCCCGCTCTGTCTTCGTCGGCCCATCATAACCACGGGCTGAACCCGGCGCGCACCCGGCGTCAACCGCGGCGACGCTCACGCGTTGTCGATGGTGAGCCCGAGCGAGGAACCGTACCCTGTGCTGGTGAGCAGCCCCGTCCCCCCGAGCGCCGACACCGATGCCCTGCCGGCATCGCTGTAGGCGTTCCTGGCCAGCGTCGGCCCGCGCGCGTTCCGTTTCGCCGAGGCCGGCCTGCGCCAGCGCGAAGACGCCATGGACGCGGTGCAGGACGCGCTGATGCGCATGCTGGACTACGCAGACAAGCCAGCGGCCGAATGGGCGCCCCTGTTCTGGAGCATCCTGCGCCGCCGTGTGATCGACCTGCAGCGCCGGCGCCGTTTCCGCCTGCCGTTCTGGCGCGACAACCAGGACGCCGACGGAGCCGGGATCGACTGGGCCGACCCCGGCCCGGACCCGGCGCAGGCGCACGAACAGCGCCAGCAGTACCAGCAACTGGTGCAGGCGCTGCGTACCCTGCCCGCACGCCAGCGCGAGGCCTTCACCCTGCGCGTGCTGCAGGACCTGGACGGGGCCACCACCGCCCGCGCCATGGGCTGCAGCGAAGGCGCGGTAAAAACCCATCTGGCACGCGCCCGGCAGGCGCTGCAGGACTACCTGGAGACCCACCCGTGAACCGCTCCCTGCCCTCCGATGACATGCTGCGCAACCTGCACGCGCAGTCGCTGCAGGCGCTGTCGCCGGCCACGCTGGCACGGTTGCGCCAGGCCCGCCACGGCGCCAGCGCGGCTCGTCACGGGCGCTGGCGCTGGTGGCTGGCCAGCGCCTGTTCTCTGGTGGTGGCGCTGGGGATCGGCCTGCAGTTCAGCGGCCACAGCCCCCTGTCGCCCGCCGTGTCGGCACCGGTGCTGGCCTCGATGGAAGACAACAGCGTGCTGTACGACGAAAATCCCGATCTGTACCTGTGGCTGGGCGATACCGACCTGGCGATGGAGTGAACCATGTCCCGACTGCATACCCTGCCGCTGCTGTTGACCCTGTTGCTGCTGCCGGCCCTCCCGGCGCTGGCGCAGAGCGCCGCGCCCGCCCCTGCGGCGCGCTCTGCGCCGGCCACGCCGCTGCCGGCCTGGGAACAGTTGAGCGAAGCGCAGCGGGAATCGCTGCTGGCGCCACTGCGCGACCGCTGGAACAGCGCCGATGCCGGCCAGCGCCAGCGGATGCTCTCGCATGGCCAGCGCTGGCAATCGATGAGCCCGGAGGAACGCGACAAGGCCCGCCGCGGCCTGCGCCGCTTCGAGCACATGAGCCCGGAACAGCGTGAGCAGGCCCGGGCCCTGTTCGGTCAGATGCGGGATCTGCCGCCCACGCAGCGCGACGCACTGCGCGAGCGCTGGTCGCAGATGACGCCGGAGCAACGCAAGGACTGGGTGCGAGAGAATCCGCCGCCGGCGAAGCCGCGGTAAAGGCAACGTTCAACCCTTTGTGGAGCCGAGCCCACGCTCTGCTGCTCTATCGCGCCTGCGCAAGCCGAGCATGGGCTCGGCTCTACAGGAGGCAATGAGGTTCACCCCTGCCAGCGCGTCTTCGCCAGCAGCTCGTCGTCCCAGTCGAACCCGAGCTGGCCTTCGCGCACAAACAGCGCAACGAAGTTGAGCAGGTTGCGCGCATACATCTCGCTGGCCTGGGTCGCGCCGCGGCTGGCCAGGCCCAGCGGACCGTCGATGGTCACGCCCTGGTGTTCGATGCACTGCCCCGGCAGGGTCAGTGCGCAGTTGCCGCCACTTTCCGCCGCCAGATCAACAATGACGCTGCCGGTGGCCATGCCTTCCACCATCGCGGCGGTCACGATGGTCGGTGCCGGGCGGCCCGGTACCGCAGCCGTGCAGATCACCACGTCCACACTGCGCAGGTGGTCGGCCAGCCGACGCTGCTGCTCGGCGCGCTCGTCATCGGTCAGCGCCCGCGCATAGCCTCCCTCGCCCGCCGCGCTGACCCCGAGGTCGAGGAAGCGTGCGCCCAGTGACTGGATCTGCTCGCGGGTTTCCGGGCGCACGTCGAAGCCTTCCACCTGTGCACCGAGGCGGCGCGCGGTGGCGATGGCCTGCAGGCCCGCCACGCCGGCACCGATCACCAGCACCTTGGCCGGCCGCACGGTGCCGGCAGCAGTGGTCAGCATCGGGAAGAAGCGCGGCGCGCGTTCGGCGGCGATCAGCGCCGCCTTGTAGCCGGCCATGCCGGCCTGCGAACTGAGTACATCCATCGCCTGCGCACGGGTGGTGCGCGGCAGCTGCTGCAGCGCGAACAGCTGCAGGCGACCATCGGCCGCCAGCGCGGCCAGCGCCGGATCGCTGGCCGGGGCCAGCAGGCCGACCACGCTGGCGCCGGGCTTGAGCTGTTCCAGCACCGCCGCAGGGGGGGCCTGCACGCACAGCAGGATATCGATCTCGGCCCAGCGGCCCGCGTCGAAGACGCGTGCACCGGCATCGTCATAGGCGGCGTCGGTGAAACCAGCGGCCAAACCCGCGCCCGCCTCATACCAGACGGCAATGCCCAAGGCCCCGAGCCTGCGCGCGGTCTCCGGCGTCAGTGCCACGCGCCGTTCGCCCGGCGCGGTCTCCTTGATCCCCAGCAACGCCACGGCCATGCAGATCCCCGCTGATCGGTGAGTTTCCCGATCCTAGCAGGCGGCACCCGCTCAGTGCAGCGTGGCGCTGCCCGGGTCGAGGCGATCGATCACGCCCTGCATGGCGCTGTCGAAGGCGCCATCATCAACGTGGGCACGCAGGCGACCCAGCCGCATCATCACCGCCAGCTCTTCAGGCGAGGCCACGCAGAAGCGCACGCCGCGACGGTTGACGAACAGCAGGCGCGAGGAAATCGGGCTGACCCAGGACAGCTTGCCCGCCTGCACCTTGCCATCCTTGTCGATGAAGTCCAGCCAGTTGCCGATTTCCATGCGGCGGAAGCGGTCGGCATCGGCGTTGTCGAAATCGTCGGCGTCAATCTGCCCGCCAAGCTCAACCGCCGGCGATTCAGCCACTGGCGGCGCCGGCAAGGCAACCTGCGGCAGCTCCGGCAGCGCACGCTGCAGTTCCGGCCGCGATTCGGCGATGCCCTGCAGGGTGTCATGCAGGGCATCAATGGCGGCGGTGGCCGCATCGCCGTGCACGCCGACGCTGGCAAACACCTTGGCCAGCACCGGCTGCCAGGCCTGCAGCCACGGCTTGCCGACGATCTGGCGGCGGGCCTCGGCCACTTCCTCAAGCAGGCCATCGCCAAGGCTCAATGCCTCGGCCACCGACGCGCCTTCTTCTCCCTCGCGCAGCAGCGCCAGGGTCAGATGATGCTGCCACGGCTGGCGCAGGAACTCGGCAATGGCCGGCGGCGGCGTGGCGTCACCGATGCGGCGGTCCAGTTCCGCACCGGCCCGGCTGCGGGCCATCTCCAGCTTTTCCTGGCCGCGCTGCGTTTCTGCGGCACGGCGCTCGGCGATTTCCACCCGGCGACGATGCTGCACCAGGAACTCGCGGAATTCCTCTTCCAGGGTCAGGAAGATCGCCAGGTTCTCGTTGAACTCGGCCACCAGGCGCTCGATGATCTCTTCGACCTTGGCCATCAGCATGCGCTCGGCCTGGCTCTCGCCGGTGTTGCCCTCGCAGGCCTCGGCCAGCGAGTTGAGCAGCTTGCGCGCCGGGTGGGTCTTCTGCACGAACATGCGGCGGTCGAGCATGGCGACCTTGACGAAAGGCACCACCAGGCGGCCGATCAGTTCGCGCGAGCGGCCTTCCAGTTCGCGCTCGTCCAGCATCACGTCGAACAGCATGCCGACCAGGTCGATGGCGTCCTCATCCTGCGGGTCCAGCCGGGTCTGGCCCGGATCGACGCCAAGCTGGGTGGCGCTGGACAGCACTTCGCTCTTCAGGCGCTGGGCCAGCGATTCGCCGTCCTCGCCGATGGCCGCGCGCAGGGTGGCGCTGGGCGTGGCCTGCAGCAGCGACAGCACCGACATCATTTCGCGCTGGCTGAGCGGGCGCTGCTGGCCAACCGCCACCTGCGCCGCAGACGTGGCATCCTCACGCACGTGGCGGGTCTGCTGCAGCAGTTCGTGCAGCGCTTCCAGCAGCATGCCCTGCTGGCCAGCGTAGGCCTCGCCGGTGGCGCCGTCATCGCCGCCCAGGTGCTGCTGCATATGCCCGCGGCGCTCGGACCAGCGGGCGGCGAAGCGCTGCGCCCAGGCCGGTGCGGCCTGCTCGTCATCGCTGAACCCCGGATCGACGCCCACGCCGTGGCGATGCTCGACCAGGTCATCCAGCATCCCGGCCATGCGCGGATCCGGTGCCGGCGGTTGTGGGCGCTGCGGAGCCCCCATCTGCGACATCACGCCGGCTGCGGCCAGCTGCTCGTCCAGCTTCTCGTAGATGCGACCGACTGGTGCACGCAGGTCGCGCTCGCACAGCTTGATCAGCACCAGATGCACTTCCGGGGCCAGTTCACAGCCGGCAAAGGCCTCGTGGATGGCCACGCCCAGGTGTTCGGGGCTGATCGGATTGTGGTCGGCGTCCAGTTCCGCGCCGCCGATCAACCGGCCCAGGCGGCGATCCAGCCGCGCCAGCACCGGCTTGAAGTCACGCAGCAACACAGTGGCGAAATTGCGCACCGCCAACCGGGATTCCAGCACATGCTCGGCCAGCAGGCTGAGCCCATCCTCGGCCGGCCCGGACAGGGTCGCCTCGGCTGACAGCGGCTCACCAGCCTCCAATGCGGCCCAGGCCTGCTGCAGGTGGCCTGCGAAAGCGGCCGCGATGTCCTCACGGCGCCGGCGCAGTTCGCGCATCGCGTCCAGGAACAGCAACTGCGACGAGCCGGCATTGCCGGCGCGGTCGAACAGGGCATCGTCGAAACGCGCCAGTGCCGCCCCGAAGGCCTGGCACAGCGCGGGCAGGACCATGTCCCGGGCACGCTGGAGCTGGGCCGGGTCACGGCCCGGCGATCCCATCGGTGTGGGCACGCTCATCATTCGGGAAGGCTCCCCACCTTCTCTGGTACGACAGACAGCATGGACATCGCGGCTTCCGGCACACCCCATGTACCGGAACGTCGATGGTAGGCCGGCCAGCCCGTCACGGACAGTGAAACAGTCCTCACTTCAAACCTCATGACCGGCGGCCCGGCAAGACAGATATCGTAAGCCGTGCAAGGCCCACGAGGCGAGGGGAAGCGGCTGTCCGTTTCCCGCCAGTGGCATGATGTTCATCACAGTTTGGTATTCAAGGGCCGGACGCGACACAAACGGCGTCATTGACCACCCCGACTATAATCAAACGCCCGTGATGACCGGTTCAGACTCCATGCCCGATCCTGCTGCCCTGCTCGCCCTGGACGCCCGCCGCTCGGTGCCCTCGCGGCAACTGGGCGAGCCCGGGCCGGACCCGGCCACCCTGCAGCGGATGCTGGCCTCGGCGGTGCGCGTGCCCGACCACGGCAAGCGCGTGCCGTTCCGCTTCCTGAAAATCGCAGGCGATGCACGTCACACTCTGGGCGAGTTCCTGGCTGAACGCAGCCGCCAGCGCGACCCACATGCGGGCGAGGCCGTGTTCGAGAAGGACCGCCAGCGTTTCAGCCACGCACCGCTGGTGATCGTGGTGGTGGCCAGCCCGCGGCCGGACCCGAAGGTGCCCGAACAGGAACAGCTGATGACCGCCGGCTGCGTCTGTTTCGCCCTGCTGCAGGCCGCGCAGGCGCTGGGTTTCGGCGCACAGTGGCTGACCGCCTGGATGGCCTTCGATCCAGCCGTGCAGGCCCACCTGGGCCTGGTCGACGGCGAACGCATCGCCGGCTTCATCCACATCGGTACGCCCAAGGCCGACGTACCCGAGCGCGAGCGCCCCGACCCGGCGGCCCTGCTGCGCGACTGGACGCCCCCGGCATGACCCTGCCGGCCGCCCCGCCGTCGCTGTACCTGGTTGATGCCAGCATCTACGTGTTCCGTGCCTGGCATTCACTGCCAGACCAGTTCCAGGACGCACAGGGCTGGCCCACCAATGCGGTGCACGGCTTCGCCCGCTTCCTGCTGGACCTGCTCGAGCGCGAGCGCCCGCGGCACATCGCCATCGCCTTCGACGAAGCGCTCGACAGCGGTTTCCGCCACCGGCTGTATCCGGCCTACAAGGCCAACCGCGAGCCGGCACCGGAGGCGCTCAAGCGCCAGTTCGTGCACTGCAAGGCGCTGTGCGCGGCGCTGGGCCTTGCGGTCCTGGCCCACCACGACTACGAGGCCGACGACCTGATCGGCAGCGCCCTGCACGTACACCGGGGCAGCCATCGCGGGGTGATCATCTCCGCCGACAAGGACCTGTCGCAGCTGCTGGTCGACCATGACGAGCAGTGGGACTACGCCCGCAACCAGCGCTGGAACGTGGCCGGGGTGAAGGCGCGGCACGGCGTGCACGCGCACCAGATCGCCGACTACCTGGCGCTGTGTGGCGATGCGGTGGACAACATTCCCGGTGTCAGTGGCCTCGGCAGCAAATCGGCCGCCGTGCTGCTGGCCCATTTCGGCAGCATGGATGCGCTGTTCGAACGACTGGACGAAGTGCCGTTCCTGCGCCTGCGTGGCGCTGCACAGATGGCAGTGCGGCTGCGCGAGCAGCGCGAGCACGCCCAGCTCTGGCGCCAGCTGACCACCATCGCGCTGGACGCGCCGTTGGAGGGCAGCCAGCCCGGACTGCTGCGCCAATCGGCCGATCCAGAGCTGCTCGGTGGCCTGTGCCAGACCCTGCGCTTCGGCCCGATGACCCGCCGCCGGCTGTTCGACGCCGCCGGCGTGGCCGATCCTCTTCCCTCCCACAGCGAGCCCGCATGAGCCAGCGCAATACCGAAGCCCCGCGCGTCGTCTACGAAGGCAAGTACCAGCGCATGCTGGTGCGCGGTACCTGGGAATACAGCGAACGCACCCATGCCGGTGGCTTGGCCGCGATCATCATCGCCGTCACCCCGGAGGACAAGGTGCTGTTCGTCGAACAGTTCCGTGTACCGCTGCAGGCGCCCACCATCGAAATGCCGGCCGGCCTGGTCGGCGACATCCACGCCGGCGAATCGATCGAAGTCTCGGCGGTGCGTGAACTGGAAGAAGAAACAGGTTGGACCGCCGATCACGCCGAAGTGCTGATGATCGGCCCGACGTCTTCCGGCGCCAGCAGCGAGAAGATCGCCTTCGTGCGCGCCACCGGCCTGCGCCGCATCGGCGAAGGGGGCGGTGATGACAGCGAGGACATCACCGTGCACGAGATTCCACGCAATGAGGCTGCAGCGTGGCTGGTGCAGAAGATGGGCGAAGGCTACGAGCTGGACGCCAAGCTCTGGGCCGGGCTGTGGATGATCGAGCACCACCTGGACGGGCGCCCGCGTGGCTGACGCTGACCTGCACAGGCTGCCTGCGTTGCTCGGCGCCGACGACCCGGCGATCTACACGATCCACCGGGCGCAGGGCGTCTCGCCCTACCTCCTGCTTGCCGACCACGCCGGCCAGCAGGTGCCGCGTGCGCTGACCGGGCTCGGCCTGCCCCAGGCCGAGCTGGACCGCCATATCGGCTGGGACATCGGCATCGCCGGCACCACCCGTGCACTGGCCGAACGGCTCGATGCCTGGGCGATCGAACAGACGTACTCGCGGCTGCTGATCGACTGCAACCGCCCACTGGCCTCACCGACGCTGATTCCGGAGGTGAGCGACCACACCGTGGTGCCGGGCAATGCCGGGCTGTCGGCGGCGCAGCGCCAGCAGCGCATCGATGCGATCCACGCGCCGTACCATGCACGCATCGAGACCGAGCTTGATGCGCGCCGTGATGCCGGCCAGCCCACCCTGCTGGTGATGATGCACAGCTTCACCCCCGTGATGAACGGCACGCAGCGGCCCTGGCACGCCGGCGTGCTGTACCACCAGGACATGCGTTTTGCCCATGCCCTGCTGCAGGCATTGCGCGAAGAAGGCGACCTGGTGGTGGGGGACAACGAACCGTATTCGGTCAGCAGTACCAGCGACTACGCGGTGCCGGTGCATGGCGAAGGCCGCGGGCTGGTGCACGTGGAACTGGAGATCCGCCAGGACCTCATTGCCGATATGGCAGGGCAGCAGGCGTGGGCCGAGCGGTTGGCACGGATCTTCGGCGCGCTGCAACCGGAGTTGATGGCGCTGGGTTGAACGCGCGTGGTTCCATCCCGTATCGGTAGTGGGGGGGGGGGGGGGGGGGCCGCCCCCCCCCGCCCCCCCCCCCCCCCCCCCCCCCCCCCCCCCCCCCCCCCCCCCCCCCCCCCCCCCCCCCCCCCCCCCCCCCCCCCCCACCCCCCCCCCCCCCGGCCCCCCCCCCCGCCCCCCCCGCCCCCCCCCCCCCCCCCCCCCCCCCCCCCCCCCCCCCCCCCCCCCC
>NZ_JBAWUK010000051.1:18625-23367 GCF_037079935.1 Stenotrophomonas maltophilia group sp. Smal12
ACCACTAAACAGAGCCCCCCGACCCCGGCCGCCCCCGAGCTGGCCTCGATCTCGGCGCGCCTAAAAAATATGTTTTTGTTGGGGGGTTGTAGGGGGAGTTTTGGTTAGAGAGGTGGGGGGGGGGGGCCCCGGGCCGAAAAATCCTAAGGGAACCCCCCCCCGGCGGGGGGCCCCCCGCCGCCCCCCACTACCACAGGCGCGGCACATCCCCCCACGGCAACCCCTTCAATCATGCCTCGTTGGCCGGGCAGACGGTGGCGGCCGATTCGGCCGGTGCCGGGCGCAGGCCCAGCGCGATCACCACGCCGAACAGTGAAAACAAGGCGGCACCGTATTCGGCGCGCACCAGCCCGGCCAGTGCACTCGGCGAACCGGCTGTACCGGCATCGGCATTGGCCACCATCACCAGCACGGCCAGGCCCAGCGCACCACCGATCTGCTGCGCGGTCGCCGCCATGCCAGATGCAACACCCTGCTGTGCGGACGGCACGCCCTGCCCGGCCACGATCCACATCGAGGTCCAGGTCATGCCCTGGCCGATGCTCAGCACTACCACGCCCGGCAGCAGCGGCCAGAAGTTCGCGCCGTGCGGCAGCGTCGCGGCCACCCAGGCGATACCGATGGCGCCGGCCAGCTGCCCGATCACCAGCACCTTGCGCGCGCTCCAGCGCTGCAGCGTCCACTCGGCCAGCTGGATGCCGACCGTGCACACCGCAGTGGCGGGCAGGAACGCCAGGCCGGCCTGCAGCGGGCTCCAGCCGTAGCCGTCCTGGAAGTACAGCGCCATGAAGTAGTACTGCACCCCATAGCTGCTCATGAAGGCGAAGGTCAGGCCCAGTGCCGCGCGCAGTCCGGGCAGCCGCAGCAACGCGAACTGCATCAGCGGATCGCGGCTGCGCTGTTCGATCTGCACGAACGCCACCAGCAGCAGCACCGACAGCAGCAGGCAGCCCAGCGTGGCCGGCGCAGTCCAGCCCCACTCCGGCCCTTGCACGAGGGTAGTGACCAGCAGGCTGCCGCCGGCAGTGACGGTGATGCAGCCGGCCAGATCGAACGAGCGGCCCTGCGCACGCGGGCCATCGGCCGGCAACCACGCACCCGCAGCCACCGCGCAGGTGGTGGCCAGCGGCACGATCACCGCCAGCACCGCCGGCCAGCCGAACGCCTGGGTCAGCACGCCACCGAGCAGCGTGCCCAGCGCCAGGCCCACCGCGCTGGCCATGCTCCAGATCGCAAGTGCACGGTTGCGCACCGGACCTTCCGCATACAACGTGTTGATCAGCGCCAGCGTGGCCGGGAACAGCAATGCCGCGCCGATGCCCTGCGCCGCACGCGCGATGATCAGCAGGGTGGCGTTCGGCGCCAGCGCGCCGAGCAGCGACGCCAGTGCGAACAGCAGCATGCCCAGCCGGTAGAAGCGGCGACGGCCGATCAGGTCGGCGGCACGGCCCCCCAGCAGCAGGCTGCCGCCAAAGGCCACGGTGTAGGCACTGACCACCCATTGCAGCTGCTGTGCGTTGATCTCCAGCGCGCGCCCCATGTCATGCAGGGCGACGAAGATGATGGTGGCGTCCAGGGCGATGATCAGCTGGGCGGTGGCCAGCAGGGCCAGCGCCCAGCGCGGGTACTTGAGGGGAGGCATCGACGGTCCGGTGCTGTGGGGGAGCGCAGTCTCATTGATGCAGAGCTATCAATAAACCCCTTTCCGGCCATATCTGTCATGATTTTCAGCATGAATGGAACCTCGATGGACCTCAATGCCGTGCGCATGCTGGTGCAGGTGGCCGAAGCACGCAGTTTCACCGTCGCCGCCGGGCAGCTGGGCCTGAGCCAGTCAGGCCTGTCGCGCGCGATCAGTCGGCTGGAGGCCACGCTGGGGGTGAAGCTGCTGCAGCGAAACACCCGCAACGTGGCACTGACCCCGGATGGTCGCCAGTTCGTCGATCAGGTCGCGCCCCTGCTGTGCGGTCTCGAAGACGCCGAACGCCAGTTGGCCGACCGTCCGTGCACGCCCTCGGGCACCCTGAAGATCAGTGCGCCCTCGATGTTCGGGCGCAAGGTGCTGGTACCGCTGCTGGGGCCGATGCTGCAGCAGCACCCACAACTGCAGGTGGAAGCCGTGCTCAACGACCGCCTGGTCGATCTGGTCGAGGAAGGCTTCGATGCCGCGCTGCGCACCGGCGTCATTGCCGACCAGCGCATCGTCGCGCGGCCACTGCGGCCGCTGCGCTGGGTGACGGTGGCCAGCCCGGACTACCTCGACCGCTGTGGCGCGCCCGACGATGTGGCCGCCTTGCGGGATCATGCCTGCCTGGCGGTGCGCAACCTGCGCAGTGGCCGGCTGGTGGACTGGCAGTTCCTGCAGGACGGCCAGCTTCACGACTTCACGCCACCGGCGCGGATGGTGTTCGACAGCGGCGATCCGCTGGTGGAAGCGGCGATCGCCGGCATCGGCATCGTGCAGGTGATGGATTTCGCGGTGGCCGACGCCTTGGCCGACGGCCGCCTGCTGCGCGTGCTGCAGCCGTTTGAAGGCCGCAGCCGCGCGCTGTCACTGATCTACCCGCCGTCGCGCCAGCATTCGCCGAAACTGCAGGTACTGGCCGACGCGTTGCTGGCTGGGGACTGGTAGATCCACGCCATGCGTGGATGGGTTCCTGGCTGGGGTCAGAGCCCTTTCCGTGGGAAAGGGATCTGACCCCGGGGCATTACGCGAAGCTATCGGTGGCGCGCACCAGCGCGTCCACGTTCTCGGCCTCGAACGCCGAGTGGCCCGAGGCCGGGGTGATTTCCAGCTTCGCCTTCGGCCACACCTTGGTCAGATCCCAGGCATTGGCCAGCGGGCAGACGACGTCGTAGCGGCCGTGCACGATCACGCCCGGGATGTCGGCGATGCGGTGCGCGTCGCGCAGCAGCTGGTCTTCCACTTCGAAGAAGCCGCCGTTGACGAAGTAGTGGTTCTCGATGCGGGCAAACGCCAGCGCGAAATGCGGGTCTTCGTGGCTGTTGATGAAGTCATCATCCACATGCAGGAAGCTGGTCGCGCCTTCCCACACCGCCCACGCCTTGGCCGCTTCCAGGCGGGTGGTTTCGTCGTCGCTGGTCAGGCGGCGGTGGAAGGCCGAGATCAGGTCATGACGCTCCACCGACGGGATCGGCTTGAGGTAGTGCTCCCACGCATCCGGGAACAGGCGGTTGGCGCCTTCCTGGTAGAACCATTCCAGCTCCCAGCGACGCAGCATGAAGATGCCGCGCAGGACCAGTTCGGTCACGCGCTGCGGGTGGGTTTCGGCATAGGCCAGGGCCAGGGTCGAGCCCCAGCTGCCACCGAACACCTGCCAGCGATCGACCTTCAGGTGCTCGCGCAGCTTCTCGATATCGGCGACGAGGTCCCAGGTGGTGTTGTCCACCAGATCCGCGTGCGGGGTGGAACGGCCAGCACCGCGCTGGTCGAACAGGATGATGCGGTACTTGGATGGGTCGTGGAACTGGCGCATCTTGTCGCTGCAGCCGCCACCCGGGCCACCATGCAGCATCACCACCGGCTTGCCTTCCGGGTTGCCGCACTGTTCGAAGTACAGCGTGTGGCGGTCGTCGACCTTCAGGGTGCCGACGTCGTAGGGGGTGATGGCGGGGTACAGCGTACGCATGCTTGCAGCTCCAGGGTGATGCCCTGCCGGGGCAGGAGAACCTCCATTCTAGGCCGGACGCCGGCCCAGGGTGATGCGGTCGCGCTGCTCCAGGTCCTGCACGGTCTGCACCTCGGCAAATCCCGTCGCCTCGAACAGTGCCCGGATCGCGGCGCCCTGGTCCCAACCGTGCTCGATCAGCAACCAACCGCCGGGCCGCAGGTGGGCCTGGCCACCCTCGACGATGCGGCGGATGTCATCCAGGCCGTCCATGCCCGAGGCCAGCGCGGTAGACGGTTCGAAGCGCAGGTCGCCCTGTTCCAGGTGCGGGTCGTTGCTGGCGATGTACGGCGGATTGCTGGCGATCAGGTCGAAGCGCACGCCCTGCAGCGGCGCATACCAGTCGTGCCCGCCCTCGGCGAAACGGACGTTGTCCAGTTCATGGCGGGCGGCATTGCGCGCGGCCACGGCCAGCGCCCCCGGGCTGGCATCGGTGGCCAGCACCTGTGCCCGGGGCCGTTCGCTGGCCAGTGCCAGTGCGATCGCACCGCTGCCGGTACCGAGGTCGGCCAGCTGCAACGCCTGGTCCGGCGGCAGTCGCTCCAGCGCCAACTCGACCAGCAGCTCGGTTTCCGGGCGCGGGATCAGCGTGGCCGGGTCGACCTCCAGGTCCAGCGTCCAGAAACCGCGGCGCCCGGTCAGGTAGGCAACCGGCTCACCGGCCACACGGCGGGCCAGCAAGGCTTCGAAGGCGGCCTGGTCATTGGCGGCCAGCGGATCGGTGGCATGGGCGAACAGCCAGCTGCGCGGGCGCTGCAGTACATGCAGCAGCAGCAGTTCGGCTTCGTGGCGGGCGTCGACACCGCCCAAGCGGGCACTGGCGTCGGCTACGACCTGACGCAGGGTGGGTTCGGGTTGGAAAGACATGTCTCAATTGTAGAGCCGCGGCGGGGCGCGGCGGGGGGGGGGCCACCCCCCCCCCCCCCCCGCCGCCAACAACCACCCCCCCCCCCCCCGCCCCCCCCCAACAAAAAACCACAACCCAACCCGTTAGCCCCCCGCGCTTTAGACTCGGGTTTACACCGCCTAGTCCCATACCCGCGCGGTTTTATT
>NZ_JBAWUK010000051.1:23377-30673 GCF_037079935.1 Stenotrophomonas maltophilia group sp. Smal12
GCCGCACTGCCCCAAATCCCAGCCGCGGCGGGCGCACGAATACGCCCCCCCCGGGGGGGGGGGGGGGGGGGGGCGCGCCCCCCCCCCCGCCCCGGGCGGGCGCGGGGCCTCGGGCCGGCCGCTGGGGGGGGTGGGGTTGGAACCCCTTGGGAATATGCCCCCGCCCCGGCGGGGGGGGGGGGGGCGGCCCCCCCCCGCGCGGCCCCTCGGCTCTACAGATCCACCTTCGAGCATGGCTCGACGCTACAAAAAAGCTGGAATCCGTTCAGGTTTCGCCAGAGGGTATAAGGAGGGGCTATCAGCCCTCTTCTCACATCCCGGGCGATTTTCCTTGCCACACAAGCAGTTACAGGATAGGAGCGGCACGGTTCAGTGCCTGCTCGTGGCAATTTGATAGACTCCATCTATCAAATAGATGCAATCAATGGATTGTTCTTATCGCGAGCGAATGGGTAACCTAGCTCCTGTCGATTCACCCACTCCCCTTCACCAGAGGAAAAATGATGTCCCTCATCAATACCCAGATCCAGCCGTTCGAAGCCAACGCCTACCACAACGGCGAGTTCATCAAGGTTTCCGACGCCAGCCTGAAGGGCCAGTGGTCCGTCCTGATCTTCATGCCGGCCGCCTTCACCTTCAACTGCCCGACCGAGATCGAAGACGCGGCCGACCACTACGCCGAGTTCAAGAAGGCCGGCGCCGAGGTCTACATCGTCACCACCGACACCCACTTCTCGCACAAGGTGTGGCACGAAACCTCGCCGGCCGTCGGCAAGGCCCAGTTCCCGCTGGTCGGCGACCCGACCCACCAGCTGACCAACGCCTTCGGCGTGCACATTCCGGAAGAAGGCCTGGCCCTGCGCGGCACCTTCATCATCAACCCGGAAGGCGTGATCAAGACCCTGGAGATCCACTCCAACGAGATCGCCCGTGACGTGTCCGAGACCCTGCGCAAGCTGAAGGCTGCCCAGTTCACCGCCGCCAACCCGAACCAGGTCTGCCCGGCCAAGTGGAAGGAAGGCGAGAAGACCCTGACCCCGTCGCTGGACCTGGTCGGCAAGATCTAAGGCAGTACCGGCCTGCCGTGGCCCCACGCCACGGCGCGCCCTTCATCCCCGTGCCGGTCCCCCCGCCGGCGTGGGGGTGAACCCAAGACAGCCAACGCGCGCCAGCTTTGGCCAGCCAGCCCCTTCCACGGTCGCTGTCTTGGGTTCACCCCTACCCCCTGCTGGTCCGCTACCTTTCACAGCGGTGCCACGCCCCCTGTTTGCCTGAAGCCAGGAGATGACCCGATGTTGGACGCCAACCTGCAGTCGCAGCTGAAGACCTATCTGGAGCGCGTGACCCGCCCGATCCAGATCACCGCGCACGCCGACGACGGCGCCAAGTCGCAGGAAATGCTGGAACTGCTGCAGACCCTGGAAAGCCTGTCGGACAAGATCACGCTGCAGGTCCTGCGCGATGGCCAGGGCCGCGTGCCGTCCTTCGACCTGGGCACGCCGGGCCAGGACATCCACCTGACCTTCGCCGGCCTGCCGATGGGCCACGAGTTCACCTCGCTGGTGCTCGCCCTGCTGCAGGTCGGCGGCCACCCGTCCAAGGCCACCGCCGAGCTGATCGAGCAGGTGCAGAACCTGGAAGGCGAGTACAGGTTCGAAACCTACTTCTCGCTGTCCTGCCAGAACTGCCCGGACGTGGTGCAGGCGCTGAACCTGGCCGCGGTGCTCAACCCGCGCATCCAGCACGTGGCCATCGATGGCGCCCTGTTCCAGGACGAAGTCGAGAAGCGCGAGATCATGTCGGTGCCGACCGTGTACCTCAACGGTGAAGTGTTCGACCAGGGCCGCATGACCCTGGAGCAGATCGTGGCCAAGCTGGACACCAATGCCAGCAAGCGCGATGCCGAGAAGATCGCCGCCAAGGACGCCTTCGACGTGCTGGTGGTGGGCGGTGGCCCGGCCGGTGCTGCAGCGGCGATCTACGCCGCGCGCAAGGGCATCCGTACCGGCATCGCCGCCGAGCGTTTCGGTGGCCAGGTGCTGGACACGATGGCCATCGAGAACTTCATCTCGGTGAAGGAGACCGAAGGCCCGAAGCTGGCCACGGCGCTGGAGCAGCACGTGCGCGAGTACGAGGTGGACATCATGAACCTGCAGCGCGCCAGTGCGCTGGTGCCGGCCGGCGAAGACGGCCTGGTGCAGGTGCAGCTGGAGAACGGCGCGGTGCTGAAGTCGCGTTCGGTGATCCTGTCCACCGGCGCGCGCTGGCGGCAGATGAACGTGCCGGGCGAGGACCAGTACCGCAACAAGGGCGTGGCCTACTGCCCGCACTGCGATGGTCCATTGTTCAAGGGCAAGCGCGTGGCGGTGATCGGCGGCGGCAACTCCGGTGTGGAAGCGGCCATCGACCTGGCCGGCATCGTGTCGCATGTAACCCTGCTGGAGTTCGATTCCAGCCTGCGTGCCGACGAAGTGCTGCAGAAGAAGCTGCGCAGCCTGGGCAACGTCACCGTGCTGACCAGCGCACAGACCACCGAAGTGCTCGGCGACGGCAGCAAGGTCACCGGCCTGGTCTACAAGGACCGCATCGGCGGCGATGCCCACCGCGTCGAGCTGGAAGGCATCTTCGTGCAGATCGGCCTGCTGCCCAACACCGAGTGGCTGAAGGATGTGGTGGCGCTGTCGCCGCGCGGCGAGATCGTCATCGACGACCGCGGCCAGACCAACCTGCCGGGTGTGTTTGCTGCTGGCGATTGCACGACGGTGCCCTACAAGCAGATCATCATCGCCATGGGCGCCGGCTCGACCGCCGCACTGAGTGCGTTCGACCACCTGATCCGCTCGTCGGTGAGCAACAGCAGCGGTGCCGTTGCTGAAGCGGCCTGATCCACCGTTCCCAGATCACCGGGAACATTGTCTGCCTGTCGGGTAACCACGCCGTCAGCCGGTCCGTTACCCCTGGGGTGTAAGGATGAACCTACGTGATCTGAAGTACCTGGTAGCCCTGGCCGACCACAAGCATTTCGGCCGGGCTGCCGCGTCCTGCTTTGTCAGCCAGCCGACGTTGTCCACGCAGATCCGCAAGCTGGAGGAAGAGCTCGGCCTGCCGCTGGTGGAACGCGCACCGCGCAAGGTGATGCTGACCCCGGCCGGCCAGGAAGCAGCCGCACGGGCGCGGGTGATCGTGTCCGAAGTGGAACAGCTGAAGGAAGCGGCGCGACGCAGCCGCGATCCGGAAGCCGGTACGGTGCGCCTGGGGATCTTCCCGACCCTCGGCCCGTACCTGCTGCCGCATGTGATCCCGCGCATCCGCGAGCGCTTCCCGGAGCTGGAACTGCTGCTGGTCGAGGAAAAGAGCGATGTGCTGCTGGACCGCCTGCGCGAAGGCAAGCTCGACGCTGCATTGCTGGCGCTGCCGGTGATCGACGAACAGCTGCATGCCGAGTTCCTGTTCGAGGAACCGTTCCTGCTGGCCGTCTCCGGTCGCCACCCGCTGGCACGTCGCGAGCACCTGGACGTGCAGGAACTGGCCACGCAGAAGCTGCTGCTGCTGGAGGACGGCCATTGCCTGCGCGACCAGGCGCTGGAAGTCTGCCGCCTGTTCGGCGCCAACGAGAAGTCCGAGTTCCGCGCCACCAGCCTGGAAACGCTGCGGCAGATGGTCGCCGCCGACGTCGGCATCACCCTGCTGCCGAGTCTGTCGGTGCAGCCGCCAGTGCCGCGCTCGAACAACATCCGCCTGCTCGACTTCACCGGCGAAGGCCGTCCCAGCCGCCGCATCGCCATGATCTGGCGCCGCAGCTCGGCCATGAACGACTTCCTGATGGACCTGGCCGACCAGTTCAAGCGCCTGCCGCAGGCGCTGTTCACGCTGGAGGCGCTCGATGCCGGCAGCGATGCACCGGCCCTGCCCGGCCCGGCGCTGAACGGCTGAACCCCTGCAGCACCGGCCCGGAATCGGCAGGAGTCGATTCCGGCCGCATTTGTCCCCACAATACAGACAGGCGGCGCCAGCAGGTGCCGCCTTTTGCATGGCTTTCAACCAAGGAGCGTCACCATGAACACCGCCAGCGGCCTGCCGCCGTCGATCACCGTTTCTACCTTCGACATGGACCGCCTGGACGCCATGCTCGAATCTCCCGCGCTGAGCCAGACGCCTGCCGCGCTCGCGCTTGCTGAAGAACTCAACCGGGCCACCGTGCTGGCACCGGACCAGATTCCCGAAGGCATCGTCATGATGCATTCGCGCGTGGAGTGCGAAGATGAAGTGTCGGGCGAAAAGCACGTCCTGACCCTGGTCTTCCCCCGCGAAGCCAACGTCGATGAAGGCAAGGTTTCCGTGCTGGCCCCGGTCGGCAGTGCCCTGCTCGGCCTTTCGATCGGCCAGAGCATCGACTGGACCGCGCCCGGCGGTCGCAAGCTGCGCCTGCGCGTGACCGCGGTCCACAACGACCGCCCCTGATTACCGCTGCGCACCGCGCGCGATTCGATCCCCCTGTCCCAGGAGCCGTAATGAGTACCCCGTCCAAACTGTCCCAGCTGCGCGAACTGTCCGTGGTTGTTGCCGATACCGGTGACTACGAGGCGATCAAGCGCCTGCAGCCGGTGGACTGCACCACCAACCCGACCCTGGTGAAGAAGGCGCTGGACCTGCCGGTCTACGCCGAGCTGATCGAACGCGAACTGGCCTGGGGCCGCCAGCAGACGGGCGACCGCGAAGCCGTGGTGCACGCCGTGGCCGACCGCCTGACCATCGGCGTCGGCGCGCTGCTGAGCACGCTGGTGCCGGGCCGGGTGTCCACCGAAGTGGATGCCGACCTGGCTCACGACACCGCTGCCACCGTGGCCAAGGCCCGCCAGTTCATCCAGATGTACGCCGATGCCGGCGTGCCGCGCGAGAAGATCCTGATCAAGATCGCCGCGACCTGGGAAGGCGTGGAAGCCGCGCGCATCCTGCAGGCCGAGGGCATCGACTGCAACCTGACGCTGATCTTCAACCCGACCCAGGCGCTGGCCTGCAGCGAAGCCGGGGCGTTCCTGATCTCGCCGTTCGTCGGCCGCATCCTGGACTGGTACGTGGCCAACGGCCAGGCCCCGGCCACCATCGATGAAGACCCGGGCGTGAAGTTCGTGCGCGGCGTCTATGCCGAATTCAAGCGTCGCGGTTCGCCGACAGTGGTGATGGGCGCCTCGTTCCGTTCGACCGCGCAGATCGAAGCACTGGCCGGCTGCGACCGCCTGACGATTTCGCCGGACCTGCTGGAAAAGCTGGACGCCGACCACGGCGAGCTGCCGCGCAAGCTGGTGGCCGGTGCCGCCGATGGCGCGGCGGTGACCCCGATCGATGCGGCGAAGTTCGCGGCGGACCTGGCGGCCGATCCGATGGCCACCGAGAAGCTGGCGACCGGCATCGATGCGTTTGCCAAGGATCTGGAAGCACTGCGCGAGCGGATCCGCGCGGCACTGTGAGGATTCCGGCCAACGGCTGAGCCCCTCGTGGCGGGGAGCTCAGAGCAAAAGCCGTGCTGGGTCGGGCGGGTTGGGTTCGCGGGAGACGCCGTGAATCCATCCCTGGAGGCTTGGCCGCCGCTTGCTCGTGTGCGCTGTCCTGCGCACACGGCAAGACCGGGGTTGGGCGTCCTGCCCAACCCGCCCGAGGCATGCCTCGGGCCCATGCGGCTCACGCCCCTGCACGGCCTACCCACCCCGCCTTCGACAGTTTCCTGCGGCCGCCCGCCACGGAAGAAGGAAAGAAGAGCAACAGCGGGTCGCGCGCTTCGCTTGCTTGGAGCGGAGCATGGCTCCGCTCTACAGAAAGCACTGCTGGATCAAACAAAAAGGACGCGGCAAACGCCGCGTCCTTTTTGTTTTTCTTCAGTTCGTCAGTAACCCATGCTCTCGCCCACCGTCACCGGGAAACTGTCGAAGGTGGAACGGGGGCGGCTGGCAGGACCGTTGGGGCCATTGATTGCGCCATCGAGCCCCCATGGACCGGTTAACGGCGTGTCCTGCCAGCCGCCCCCGACCCGCCCAACCAAAAGCGACCCAGAGCCGCTTTTGCTGTTGATTTTGATTTTTACCTTTCCCGCCGCAGGCGGACCACCCCGCGTCAGCGCGGCGCCTCCACATCCAACCCGATCGGGCAGCTCACGCCGGTGCCGCCGATGCCGCAGTAGCCGTTCGGATTCTTCGCCAGGTACTGCTGGTGGTAGTCCTCGGCGTAGTAGTACGCCGGTGCCGGGTACACGATCTCGGTGGTGATCGGGCCGTAGCCGGCCGCAGCCAGCTGCGCCTGGTAGGCCTCGCGGCTGGCCAGCGCGGCCCTGTACTGGGCCTCGTCGGTGGCATGGATCGCCGAGCGGTACTGGGTGCCGGTGTCGTTGCCCTGACGCATGCCCTGGGTTGGATCGTGGCTTTCCCAGAACAGCTGCAGCAGCCGCCCCAGGCTCACCACCGCCGGGTCGAACACCACCTGTACCACTTCGGTGTGGCCGGTCAGGCCCGAGCAGACCTCTTCATAGGTCGGGTTCGGCGTGATGCCGCCTGCATAGCCGACCGACGTGCTGTACACGCCCGGCTCGGTCCAGAACTTGCGCTCGGCGCCCCAGAAGCAGCCCAGCGCAAAGCGGATCTGCTGCAGGCCGGCGAAACGGTCCTTCAGCGGATGGCTGTTCACGAAGTGCTGGTTGCTGTGCAGCGGCAGTGGTTGGTCACGCCCCGGTAGCGCCTCTTCCAGGCGCGGCAGGCGCTGCTTGAAGGCGCCGATGCCGAGGATGCCCTGGCCAATTCCCAACATGATGCGCTCCTACGCCGGAATGCCGGCAATGTCGTCTGCATCGGAAATGGGGTCGGACGGGGCCTGGCCCAAGTCCAGCGCCGCTACGATGTCCTCGGCCTGCGGCCGCGCCGCATCGGGGATGCCGACCCGCAACACGCCAAACAGCGGCAGCTCGCCCATCCCGCCCAGCAACTGCTCTCCGAACACGAACGCGGGGATACCGGCGTCTTCCAGGGCGTGCTTGACCAGATGGGCGTCGAACAGGTTGTCGGCCTTGTACACGATGTGCATGTGGCGGCTCCTCGGGGCAAGGGTCCAGCATACGCCTGGGGGCTGAATGGTGGAGAGGGCGGGATCCGAGAGTTGGCGGCCCCCCGCCCCCCCCAAACCCACAACCCCCGGTGTTTGCGCCCGCCGGCCGCCCCCCCCCCCCCAGATTCCCCGAACCCCCTAAAATTTTTTTTTTTATTTATTTATTTTTTAGCACAAATTAAATACCCAAACACCCCCCCATTTTTT
>NZ_JBAWUK010000052.1:0-29357 GCF_037079935.1 Stenotrophomonas maltophilia group sp. Smal12
TACATCGAGATGTTCTACAACCCGATCCGCCGGCATGGTTCCGCTGGCGGCGTGTCACCGGTAGAGTTTGAAAGGCGCTACGCGCAGAGCGGCAACTGAGTGTCTACAGAACTCTGGCCGGTCCAGACATTGCCGTCGCAGGTACCGCCGTTGGAGGCCGGGTCCTTGTCGGGAATCGGACTCATGTTCGCCGCTGTATCGTTGCGGGACATGGGGCAGCTACCGTTGCCGCCGTCCTTGTCGCACTTCTGCGACTTCGAGGTGATGGTTGCAACGAATTCTTCGCTGACGCAGGCGTTGTGTGTGTTGGACCACTGCGTGAAGGGGATCGGGCAGTTCAAGCGTCGCATGCGAGCAAGCCCTGTCGTTCCTGCGTCGAAGGGCACGCACGGAGACTCCGCCGAATTGCTGCCCAGCATGCCGGTGACCCGGTACTCCCTGACCTCCGAAATTCCGTCCATCCCTGGAGCAGTTGGGCCCCATTCTCCTTCCGGCACAGCAGTTTCCCCAGGGCACTGGGGATTGATGTCCTGCAAGTCTGCAATGAGCGCTTCCAGCACTTCCTCTTCGGACAGGAAGCCACCATCACCCGCGCCGTAGTAAGTCCAGTCAGGATCGGAGGGCTGAGTCTTTCCCATCCAGTAGGTAATCGCCGTGTTTCCGTTCAAGTCCACGACTTTCGACTTGATCTTGTCGACGTACTGCCAGCCGAACTGGAACTCCGGCGGGAAGGGGCTGGGCGCCGGCAGATTCTTGATGCCGGCCACCGCCGCCTGCTGGGTCTTGTACTGGGTCGCATCGCCACCGGGCTGCGAAATACGCCAGGTGATCTTGCTTTCCTGCGCCTGTACAACAGCCGGCGCAATGCAGCCAGCGGCAACAATCGCCAGCGCGGCACGCGAGAGGGTCTTCAGTCGTTCCAACATCCCTGTTCTCCTTCCTGGACGAACACAGCGCCGGCGGGAACGAGAACGCGGAGCTGAGCCCACGCGTCGTGCATCGGATCGTCCCTGGTCCGGAATGCGGCAGTGCCACATGCCGCCTTTATCGGCGAGGACGCTTGCACATTCAAGTGTGGAGTCGCGCAACCGGTCACAGATTCAAGCATCCGTGGCCATTCAGCGGCCTACGCCGGGCTCCCATGACTTCCTCTACAGGGAGTCCGTGTTCATAGCTCACAAAACTACCAGCACAATCTCCCACACACGCCCTGCTCTTCCCGGGCTTCACGCGCGGCTCGCACCGCTACCTGGCAACCGGCCTCACCCTCCAGCGCGAGGAACCCGCTGCGGTGGTGGCCGCGATTCAATCGGTCTCCGACACCTCGAAGTAGCCGTTCCAGGCAACGGCTTCGCCCGTTGTTCCCCGCTACCGCCCACGCAAGCGCACCGCGAAGTACCGCGCCGGGGAAAGGCCAAGCGCCTTCTTGAACATCGTAATGAAGGCCGTCACCGACTCATAGCCCAGCGTCTCGGAAACGCGTTGTACCGGTGCACCCGTGGCAAGTTCCCGAATGGCGATGAGCAGGTGCAGCTGCTGCCGCCAGCGCCCGAAGGACAATCCCGTTTCCCGTTCGATGAGCCGGGTCAACGTGCGCTCGCCCAGGGCCAGGCGCACCGCCCACTGGCTGATGGTGCTGCGATCTGCCGGATCCGCCGACAGCGCCGCCGCCAGCGCACGCACCTTCGGGTGATGGCTGACCGGCAACGACAGATGCTCGGCCGGCATCTGTACCAGCTCGTCCAGCAACACCCGCGCCAACCGGTCGGTGTGGCTGCCATGCGGGTAGTCCAGCGGCGCGTCGGCCAGGTGCAGGATCATCTCGCGCAGCATCGGCGAGATCGCCAGCGTCACGCACTGCGCCGGCAGGTCGACGACGCCGGGCTCGACGAACAGGTAGCACAGGCGCGCGTTGGCGGTGGCGCGATTGCTGTGCGGCATGCCGCCCGGGATCCAGACGCCACACTGGGGCGGCACGATCCACAACGCATTGGCCACTTCGCAGGTCACCGCGCCATGCAGCGCAAGAATGAGCTGGCCCTTGCGGTGTTCATGCACGGGAATCTCTGCGTCGTGCTCGGCCACCTGCAGGCGGCTGGCAACCGCCGGGCGGTCGGTCTCGTCCGGGTCCAGGTCAAAGCCGGGGAGCGAAATGCGAGCCATTCTCACATTGACCGATTTTAGCGATTGATTATCATTGTAGCGAAATTAGTCGTTGCGGCCGATCACTAGCATGAGCCGCATGCACCTCCCCACACCTTTCCTTCCCCACCTGCTCCAGGCATTCGCCCGATTGAAAAGCCCTGCCCTCCGGACCGACCAGGAGGCCGTGCTGTTCTCGCTCAAATGCCTGCTCGCCGCGTCGCTGGGGCTGTATGTCTCCCTGCGGATCGGCCTGAATCGCCCGTTCTGGGTGATCGGCACGGTCTATCTGGTGTCGCAGCCCCTTTCCGGGGCGACACTCAGCCGCGGCCTGTTCCGCCTGCTCGGTACCGTGGGCGGGGCCGTCGCCACCGTCGCGCTGGTGCCACGTTTCGCCAATGCACCCCTGGTGCTGAGCGCCGCGCTCGCCGCGTGGATGGCGCTGTGCCTGTACCTGGCGATGCTCGACCGCACGCCGCGTGCCTATGCGTTCCTGCTGGCCGGCTATACCACCAGCCTGATCGGGTTTCCTGCGGTGATGGTGCCGGCAGACGTGTTCACCATCGCCATCACGCGGGTGCAGGAAATCGCCATCGGCATCCTGGCGGCTACGCTGGTACATGGGCTGGTGCTGCCGCGCCGGGTTTCGTCGCGCGTGCGCGCACGGGTTGCTGCCGTGCTGGATGATGCGGAACGATGGACACGGGACATGCGCGCCGGTGCATCGGACACGGTGCTGGTGACGGACCGCTCGAAAGTGGCAGCCGACCTGCTTGATCTGCACGTGTTGTCGATCCACCTGCCCTTCGACAGCGCCCACGGCGTGGCCCAGGTGCAGATCCTGCGCGCCCTGCATGACCGGATGCTGGACGTCCTGATGCTGTCCAGCGCGGTGGAAGATTCCATCGCTCGGCTGCGTTCACCGCAGGCCGGCACAATGGATGCAAGCGGCTGGCGCGATCTGCTGCAGGCCAGCCTCGCCACGCAACAGGCCGAGCTCGACCTGGCCCACGCCGACTGCCGCGTGCTGCAGGCGCAACTGCACACTGCCCGGCCCGACTGGCGCTTGCATGTACCTGCTCGCCTTGCGCGACATGCGCGTGGTGCGGCGCTTCACCGGGATCATCAGCTTGCCCTGCGCAGCGCGCTGGGCGCGTTCGTGGGCATCCTGCTGAGCTGCGTTCTGTGGATCGTCACCGGCTGGTCGGAGGGCGCCACGGCGGTGTCCATCATCGGCACGGCGTGCGTGCTGTTCGGCACGATCGAAGCGCCAGCGCCGCATGTTATGCGCTACCTGGTCGGCTCCGCCATCGGTGTCGCCGTCGGTCTTGTGTACGCCCTGGTGATCATTCCTTCGCTGTCGGGTATCGCCGGCCTGGTCGCCGCGCTCGCGCCGGTGCTGCTGCTGTGCGGATCGTTCCTGGCCCGGCCGCCCTACATCATGGCCGCGCTGGGCGTGGTGCTGACCTTCCCGCTCATCGCCGGCCTGGGTGCGACCAATGCGATCAATATCGTCGGCGCACTCAACAACAGCGTTGCGTTGTTCATCGGTACGACGGTGGCACTGTGCAGCATGCAGCTGTTCCAGACCGCCGATGCGGGCCGCAACCGCGCTCGGTTGGAGCGTTCGATCCGTCGGGACATCGCACGACACGCCGCCGGACAAGGTGATTTGACCCGGGCCTGGCTCAGCCGCATGCTGGATCGAATCGGGCTGCTCGCTCCCAGGCTGCAGGGCCGTTCCAGCGCGGCACACGACCTGCGGGCATTGTTTGCGGGCGTGCGCGCGGTACGAGCATCCAACCAACTCCGCGCACTGGACAAGTGCCAGGACAACCCGCAGGTCCGGGCGCTTCATGCGGCGCTGGTCGAACGCATCGCCGCACATTTCAGGGTACGCGCCCACTCGGTACGCAGTGTCGACATCCATCTTCTGGAACTGCTCGACCGCATGCGCGAGGCCGCGACGGCCAGTAGCGGGGCTGATCGGGATCACCTGTTGCATCTGCTCTGCAGCCTGCGCCGCGACCTGCTGGTACCCACGCTCACCCATCGGCACTGAGCTCATGCTTCCTGATCTTTCGATTGACGGCGTGCTGATTCCCGGCCTGCTTGCGGTGGCCGTCGCCGCGCTGGCGGTGTCGGTACTGACCTCACGTTTCCTCGCCAGCCTCGGTCTGTACCGGTTGTTCGCCGCGTGGCCACTGGTGGGCCTGTCCCTGTTCGTGATCCTGGCGGAGCTGATGATCCGGCTCGCGCCCCTGTTCGAGAAATGAAATGAAACACACGCTTGCTGTCATCGGGCGCTGGAGCGCAACCCTGGTGGTGTTCGCAATTGCCGTCGTCGCTGCACTGGCCATCTGGCATCGCTACGAAACACGCCCGTGGACGCGCGATGGACGGGTGCGTGCCGACGTGGTGCGCGTTGCATCAGACATGGGGGGGCTGGTCACCCAGGTGCTGGTGCACGATAACCAGCGGGTGAGCGCCGGACAGCTGCTGCTGGTGCTGGACCAGCCGCGCTTCGCTGCCGCACTTGAGAAGGCCGACGCAGCGGCCAGCAGCGCACGCGCCACGCTGGCGCTGGCCCGCCGCGAATCGACGCGGGACAACGCACTGGGCAACCTGGTCGCTTCGGAAACCCGCGAACGCAATGCCGCCAAGGTCGATACCGAGCTGGCCGCCCTGGCACAGGCGCGGGCCGAACAGCGCGTTGCCCGGCTCAATGTGCAACGCACCGAGGTGCGCGCGACCACCGATGGCATCGTCACCAACCTGGACCTGCACGCGGGCGACTACCTGCAGCCGGGGGCACAGGCGCTGGCGCTGATCGACACCCGCAGCCTGCGCATCGAGGGCTATTTCGAGGAAACCAAGCTGGGCTGCATCACCGAGGGCGATGCCGCCGTGGCCCGGCTGATGGGCGACGACCACGACGTGCGCGGGCAGGTGGATACCATCGCCGCCGGCATTGCCGACGATCAGCGCTCAAGCACGCACAACCTGCTCCCCGCCGTAGCGCCGACGTACACCTGGGTGAGGCTGGCACAGCGGATCCCGGTACGCATCCGCATTGATGATGCACGGCCGGATACCCGCCTGATCGTCGGTCGCACTGCGAGTGTGACCATCACGCCCTCGGCACAGGGAACCTGCAAGTGAGCCTGCGAACACTACGCGGTGGGCTGCTTGCCCTGCTGCTGCCGATGACGGCCTGCGTCTCCGGCCCCGACTATCACCTGCCTGCGAATGCCGTCGCTGCCTCCACACGCGCGGCGCAGCCGTTCGTCTCGGGCAAGGAGGCATCGTTCAGCCACGACGCGCCACCCGATCGGTGGTGGCAACTGTATGGCGACCCCCAGCTTGACGGCTACGTGCGCGAAGCACTGGCGGCCAACACGGACCTGCGCGCCGCCGATGCCAACCTTCGGCGCGCCAGCGCTACCGTGCTGGAGTACCGCGCGCGCGGTGCCGTGCAGGCCGACGTGGATGCATCGGCCACGCTCACCCGTGCCGGTGGCTACACCCAGGCGTCGGCCGCGCCGCAGTCCTATGCGCTGGGCCTTCACCTCTCCTATCCACTGGATCTTGCAGGCGGCATCCGCCGCGGCATCGAAGCCGCCAACGCCGACGCGGAGGCTGTCGCTGCGGCACGCGACCAGGTCCGCGTGGTCGTCGCTGCTGCTGTCACCCGTGCCTATCTCCAGATCTGCACAAGCAATCACACGCTCGCTGCGACCCGGCAGGTGCTGGCGATACAGCGCGCCACGCTGGAGGCAACCCGTCGCCTGGCCGCGGGCGGGCGCGGAACGGACTTCGATGTCAGCCGTGCCGGAGCGGCGGTCAACCGCAGCGCGGCGGCGGTGCCGCACCTGCTGGCGAAGCGCCAGGCCGCACTGTTCGAACTGGCCGCGCTGATGGGCAGGGTGCCGGCAGACTATCCGAGGGAGGCGGAAGCGTGCCCGCGCCCCCCGGAGCTGGGGCAGGCGCTGCCGGTCGGTGAGGGCTGGCAGCTGCTCCAGCGGCGCCCCGACATACGTGCCGCCGAGCGGAGCCTTGCCGCGGCCACGGCCATGATCGGCGTAGAGACCGCGGAACTCTATCCGCAGGTCACCCTGGGCGCGTCCCTGGGCACGGCGGGCATGCGAGGGCAGCTGCTTTCCGCCAACGGTTTCGGGGCGAGCGTCGGGCCGCTGCTGTCATGGCACTGGCCCAACCGCCGCGCCACCAAGGCCCGCATCGCAGCGGCCGGTGCCAATGCAGATACCGCTCTTGCTTCCTTTGACGGCGCGGTGCTGCAGGCACTGCGCCAGACCGAGACTGCGCTTTCTGCCTGCACGCAGGAGCTCGAACGCGAGCGCAGCCTGGCACAGGCGCGTGGGGACGCAGCGCGGGCCGCGGGGCAGGCGCAGCAGCTCTACCGTTTCGGCAGGATCGATTTTCTCGATGTGCTTTCGGCCCAGGCCGCACTGGCAGATGCGGAGTCCGCGTTGGCCGCATCGCGCGCGGACCGGGTCGATCGCCAGATGGATCTGTTCCTGTCACTGGGCGGTGGTTGGGGCGCAACGGATCCGGCCCGGGACGGGACCCGTTGATCCGTTCCGGGACGGCGACTGCACGTCACGCCGTGTGTTCAGGAAAGTGCCGCGCACACCCGTATTCATTCACGCTGCCTGCCCTATATTCCCGCCACAGCGCCGCATGCCGCGGCCATGACGGAGGCATCTCCATGAAGACCACACGTTTGCTTGCCATCGCCTTGACCACCGCCACCGCGTTGGCTGCGGCCCCCGCCTTCGCCGATCCGCCGCACCACGCCCGCGGCAACGGCCCGCCGCCGCATGCAGGCGGCCCGCACAACCGCGATGCGCCGCCGCCGGGCTGGCAGAAGAAGGCCTGGCGTCGTGGCGACCGCCTGCCCTGGGCCGAAGTGGACCGCCGCTACTGGGTAGACGACTACGCGCGCTACGACCTGCGCAATCCGGGTCGCGGCCAGCGCTGGGTGCGCCAGTCCGACACCGAGTATCTGTTGGTGGAGATCGCGACCGGCTTGATCATCGACGCGCTGCATCGCTGAGACCTCCTGCGGTGTCCCTCCGCGCGGCAGCACGCCACTTGGAGGGATACTCACGACCGGGGCTGTGACGGTCGGCGGCGCTTGCGCCCCCGACGCTGCACCTGCCTCCGCGGCCGCCCGGCATGCATGCCCTCCCGCAGTGCGATATACGCGCACATCAGCGCTGTGGCAAACAGTCCCATCGCCACCAGCAGTTCGAATCCCCGATCACCGAAGAGCAGGCGGAGGGAGACCTCCAGTGAGCACAGCCTGCCACAGCGCAGGCCCTGCTCGTTGAAGCCATGGACGAGCACCAGCACGCCCATCAGCCCGCACAACGCCATCAGGGCCAGGCTTGCGATGAAGACGAAAGGTCGATGGATGCGCATGCGTTCGTCGCGGTCTTCTAGGGTGACGTCAAGCGCGACGTTGTGAGCACGCGATCGGAAGCATCCAGCTCCACCGACCAGGCTTCGGTATCCAGGCCCAACCGGTTCTCATACCACCATCGCTGCGCACAGAGACCACTGCATTCACGGCTGGCATAGCGGGTAAAGGGAACACCGGCATGCTCCACCACGTCAGGTTGCCCCATTGACAGATCCCCTCCTGCGCCGCCCGCCCGCGCATCATCCGCGCAGACCTTCCTCAACGTCAAACCGGCCTGTTGCGGCGCCCGTCATCCGTGCTGGCGTGCGCCGACCGATGATTCAGGATGAACACAGGGACGCCCGTCGATGGCAGGCAAGAGCCGGAAGGACAGGATCGCGCAGGAGATCGGCCTGTTCATGCAGCAGTACGCGCGCAAGGCGCAGCGCCATGCAGAACCCTGCGACCGGCCGTACGACCGGGGCTGGAAGCGCGGCTCAAGCGCTTGCCGCCCTAAGAAGTGGGTAGGCTGCTTTCCGCAGAGCATGACGAGGATGACCAGCCCCGTTGCATGGGCCAGGCGCGCCATTGTCGTGACGTTCTGTATCGCGCTATGCGCCTGCGGTATGGTGATGGACAGTTCGTTCGACACCCTGCAGGAGGCGCTTGACTCCGACAGGGTGAACAAGGGGTGGATTCCCGGCTGGGTGCCGCAAGCGGCGACCGATCTGCGGGAGGTACATGACCTCGACTCGAACACCAGCGCGCTGGCCTTCACCAAACCCCCTGCGGCATCACTGCAGCTGCCGGCGGATTGCCAGGCAACGACATTCAGTAGCAGCGATCCTGTTGCGTTCGATCGATACTGGTGGCCGGGCGACGGGACGCTCAAGTCGTCGTACCGCGTCTTTCGCTGCGCGCCCGAATCCGGAAAATCCGTCTTCGTCGCCGTCAACACGGCCGAAGACCACGTGCTTTTCTGGCGAACCTTCGCGCGCTGATGCGCGAGCGGCACCTCACTCCTCCCCAGGACTTCTCGGTGATCTATTCGATCCGCGATTCACGCAGCCCGGCCGATTGAGCGATCTGTCAGACTGGCGCACACCTTTCGTCCATGCCCGCCAGACCCGATGACCCGCATTGCCGACCTCAGCGCCGACCAGCTCGCGCACCATGCCCTCAACATCTTCATCGCCCAGGGCCGTCACGTCGAAGGTGCGCGGGTGATCTACCGGGCGCTGCAGCTGGACCCGCATCATCCCGGTGCCCTGCGCTGCCTGAGCGATTTCCTGGCCCACCAGGGCACCGAGCCCTTCGCGGCGGCCACGCTGGAGCACGCCCTGTCCGGCGCCGTTCCACTGAATGACGATGCGCGCCGGATGCTGGATGACCTGCGTTTCCTCGACATCTGGTCCTGGGGATTCTCGCGGCACGTCTCTGGCGAAGCCAACCTCAACGGTGATGCCTTCCAGCGGCGCGAGGACTTCGTCTTCGATGGGCCGGCCTATGCGGCCTTCCTCAACACGGTCACCGAGCCGGCCGGTTCATTGCAGGGCGCCTTCCAGGCCGCAGTCCGCATCTGCGGGCTGATGTCCGGCCTGCTGCGCCATGCGGAGAAGGACAATCCGGCGTTCGATGACGTGCTGCGATCCTCCGCCTTCGTCGAGACCGAGGCGTACCCGGCATGGTTGGCCTCGCCGACGGATGAGCTGGACGCCCTCGACCAGGCCATCCAGGCGCAGCGCCAAGGCGGCTGAAGGAAAATCCAACGGGCGTCCGACGCCTTCCCGACGCCTGCCTGCACATCCTGTCGTGAGGTCAACTCACGGCAGGACCGGCATGCAGCCACTTCACCCCAGGGACAGCGGCAAGTACCCGCACGGCAAGACCGGGCTTCGCCGTATCTTCCATACGCTGATCCATTCGCGCGATGGCTTCATTGCCACCTTCCGTGGCGAAGCAGCCTTCCGGCAGCTGTTGCTGCTGCATGCACTGCTGATCGCCACCGCGTTCCTGCTGGACATCAGCAGGGTCGAACGCGCCGTGGTGCTGGCGGCCTGCTTCATCAGCCTGCTGGTGGAACTGCTCAACTCGGCCATCGAAGCGGTGGTCGACCGCATCTCGCTTGACCACCACCCACTATCCAAGAACGCCAAGGACATGGGCAGCGCCGCACAGACCACCGCGCTGCTGATGGTCGGTACGGTGTGGGGCGTGATCCTGCTGGGCTAGCGCACGCCCGACCCGCCGGGCAGGGCCCGGCGCTACCTCGTGTTGATGCGCTACTGCGCCGCCAGGGCGAAATCCAGGCCGGCGCACACCGCCGCCACCTGGGCGTCGTTGCATTCCTGCGGGTTGGTGCGCGGGCTGTCCGGGTAGACCTCGGTGGTGGTGGCAAAGCGTGCGTCGGTGAAGCCGGCGCAGGCGCCGATCGAACGCGACTCGCCCCAGACCACGCCCGGCGACTGCAGCGGCAGGCCGACCAGGTTGCCGTCGGCATCGGCCGGAGCGATGTGGGTGATGGGCGCCACTGCGGCGATCAGGGCCTTCTGGAACGCGGCCTGCGGGTCTTCGCTGTTGCCGATCACATAGAAGCCATCGGGAATCGTGTCGCGCTCGAACGGCTTGCCGTCGCGGGCGCAACGCGCCGGATCGAACTCGTGCAGGTCGCTGTCGGTGGTTTCGTGCAGGTCCAGGTGCACCAGCAGGTTCGGCTTGCGCTCGGCCACCCAGCGCATCAGGGCGGCCGCTTCCTCGATCTGGCCACCGTCACGGAAGCTGCGGTTCGGATCGATCGCATCCGGGTTCCAGCGCTGGATGCGCTCGTAGCCCCACGGGCTGACGCACGGCGCCACGATCAGGTTCAGCCGACCCAGGTAACGCTCGGCCTGCTGTTCCAGGAACTGCAGGGCGCCGTGCACGCCGCTGGTCTCGTAGCCATGTACGCCGCCGGTGATCAGCGCGGTCGGCAGCGCCGGGTTCCAGTCGTGGTTGACCACCGCGAACAGCGGATAATGGTCCGGCGCATAGTCCAGCTGGCCGTACTGGATCACGTCGAAAACGCTGTCGTCCAGGCGTTCGAGGGCGGCCACCACGTCATCGTGGTAGCTGCGCTGGCGCTGCTGGCGGGCCCGCCACTGTGCGCGTTCCACATCGCCCCAGGGCTGTCCGGGGGTGCCGATCGGGTAGAACTGCGCAACAGTCATGGGGGTACTCCAAGGGTCGAGCGGGTGGATGCAGCCGGACATTCTAAGCCTTGTCGCGCCTGCAGGTACCGCCCCCCACGCCCCGCCTTCATCCAGCCGGGGTCATCTGGCTGTAAAATCAGCGGTTTTTGGCCCCTCACCCCTTGATGGCGAACGCAGCGCAGCCGGTCCTGGGTGGACCGGAGTTCCTCCGCCTGCTCGCCCGTCTCAGCGACGGCGCGATGCCGGCCAGCAGTCCCGCTCTGACCGATCGCCTCGGCCAGTGGGTGGACTGGAGCCGTGCCGTGGCCCTGTCCGGCGCGTTGGGCGGACGCCTGCCCGAGCCCGGCGAAGCTGCCGAGGGGGCCGAGGATGTACTGGCCGACTGCGCCCAGGCCCATGCCAGCCTGCTGGCCTCGATCCGCGAGGACGCCGAGGCCGAGCGCCTGCTGGACCTGGCCGAGGCCGCTGCCGCACCCAACTTCGCTTCGCTGCGCCAGCGCTACCGGGTGCTGCAGCAGGCCATCCAGACCGCCACCGGGCGCCTGCGCGGCCGCCTGCGCGACCAGCTGGTACAGGTCTCGCCGGAGCTGGCGCGACTGGCCGAGGTTGATGCGGTGATGGAACAGACCCTCACCCCGCGCGAGCACAGCCTGCTGGCCACCGCGCCGGCGGTGCTCGGCGCCCGTTTTGAACGCGTGCATGGCCAGCCCGGCTGGCGCGCGGCCTTCCGCCATGACATGCGCACGCTGCTGCTCGCCGAGCTGCAGCTGCGCTTCCACCCGATCGAAGGGCTGCAAGACGCCCTGCGCTCCCACTGACCGGAACACCATGTCCAGAACTGCTCTCCATGTCGTTGTTTTCCTTGTCGGCCTGCTGGCCGTGTGCTGGATCGGCATTGGCTACGTTTCGGTGCATCCGCTGGGTGCAGCGGTGGCGGCAATCATCGCGGCCTGCTACATCGCCGGCGGCGTGGAGCTGTACCGCTACCGCCAGGCCAGCAACGGCCTGCGCGCCGCACTGAACGACCTGTCCAGCGCAAAGGAAAGCCTCGCTCCCTGGCTGGAGCGCGTGCCGGTGGGCCTGCGCAACGCCGTGCGCCTGCGCGTGGAAGGCGAGCGCACTGCCCTGCCCGCGCCGGTGCTGACCCCGTACCTGGTCGGCCTGCTGGTGCTGCTCGGCATGCTCGGCACCCTGCTGGGCATGATGGATACCCTGCGCGGCACTGGCCTGGCCCTGCAGAGCGCCACCGACATGGCCGCCATCCGCGGCTCGCTGGCCTCGCCGGTGCAGGGCCTGGCGGTGGCCTTCGGTACCTCGATCGCCGGCGTGGCCAGCTCGGCGATGCTCGGTCTGTTGGCCGCGCTGCTGCGCCGCGACCGCCTGCAGGCCGTGCAGCAGCTGGACCGCGCCATTGCCGGCGACCTGCACCCGTATTCGCAGGCCTGGCAGCGCGCCGAATCCCTGCGCCTGCTGCAGGCACAGTCCGCCGCGCTGCCGGCGCTGGTCGACCGCCTGCAGGCGATGACCAGCACCTTTGAACAGCACAGTGCGGCCGCCAATGAGCGCCTGCTGGCAGGCCAGGCCGAGTTCCTGACGCAGAGCCAGGCGCTGCAGGAACGCCTGGCCCTGTCGCTGCAGCAGTCGCTGCGCGAAGGTGCCGAAGCCAGTGCCGCGGCCATCGGTGGCGCGCTGCAGCCGATGGCCGAGACCACCCTGGCCGGTCTGGCTCACCATGGCGAAGCGTTGCATGCCCGTGTCGAGCGGGCCGTGCAACAGCAGCTTGCGGGCCTGAGCGACGGTTTCGAACGCAGCCGGGTCGCCACCGAAGCCAGCTGGGCCAAGGTGGTGAGTGAACAGTCCCAGGCGCAGCAGGCGCTGGTGAGTGATCTGCGCCAGCACCTGCAGGCCTTCAGCGATGGCCAGGGCACGCATGCCGAAGCGTTGATCGCGCGCATCGGCGAGCGCCTGCAGGCCGATGCCAACGGCAACGCCGAGGCCTGGCGCGCCGCCATCGAGCAGCAGCAGGCACTGAACAGCGCGCTGATCGAGCGCCAGCAGCAGGCGCTGCTGGCGGCCGGCCAGCAGCTGGACGAGCACGCGCAGGCACTGCTGCAGGCACTGGAACAGCGCCACAGCGCCAGCCAGTCGCTGCTGCAGGACCACGAACAGCAGCGCTCGCAACAGTGGCAAGCCGCCCAGGCCGCCGCCGCGACTGCGCATGCCCAACTGCAGGCCAGCCTGGACAGCCGCGAGCAGCAGCGCCAGGCACGCTGGGACGCGGTCAGCGCCGAGTTGCAGCAGGCCCACGCCGCCCTGCAGGCGCAACTGCAGGCCGGTGACGAACAGCGCCTGCAGCGCTGGAGCGATGCCCTGCAGCACGTTTCCACCGAGCTGGCCGAGCGCCTGCAGGCCAATGGCGAACGCCTGGCTGCACAGCAGCAACGGGTCTGCGACGCGCTGGCGGCCACCGCACAGCAGATCGGCGAGAACGGTCGCGCGCAGGCCAGTGCCACGCTGGCCGAAGTGTCCACCCTGCTGCAGACCGCCGCGGCCGCGCCGAAGGCTGCCGCCGATGTCATCAACGAGCTGCGCAGCACGCTGTCCGAGAGCCTGGTACGCGACAACGCAATGCTGGAAGAGCGCGGCCGCCTGCTGGCCACCGTGCAGACCCTGCTCGATGCGATCAACCACGCATCGCACGAACAGCGCACCGCGGTGGACGCACTGGTTGGCGGTTCGGCCGAGCTGCTGGAGCGTGTCGGCAACCGCTTTACCGATCATATCGCCGCCGAGACCGGCAAGCTGGATGGCATTGCGGCAGCACTTACCGGCAGCGCGGGTGACGTCGGCCAGCTGGCCGGCGCCTTCGGTGAAGCGGTCGCGCAGTTCGGCAGTGCCGCCACCGAGCTTTCCGGCCGCCTGGAACAGATCGGTGGTGCACTGGATGCCTCGCTGGCCCGAAGCGATGAGCAACTGGCTTACTACGTAG
Organism: Stenotrophomonas maltophilia group sp. Smal12; assembly: GCF_037079935.1. Taxonomy (NCBI): domain Bacteria; kingdom Pseudomonadati; phylum Pseudomonadota; class Gammaproteobacteria; order Lysobacterales; family Lysobacteraceae; genus Stenotrophomonas; species Stenotrophomonas maltophilia group sp. Smal12. The sequence continues at coordinate 13,745 of NZ_JBAWUK010000052.1, forward strand.
CGCAGGCGCGCGAGGTGGTCGACCTCAGCCTGCTGTCGCAGAAGCAGGTGATGGAAGAACTGCAGCAGCTGGCCACACGCCGCGGCAAGGCCGGCAGCGCATGAGCGACGAGCTGGAGGTCGATGGCGGCTCGCACGCGCCGATCTGGGCCGCCTTCGGCGACCTGATGTCGGTGCTGCTGGGTGCGTTCGTGCTGATCCTGGTGGGTGTGGTCGCGGTGCAGCTGGAGCTGTCGCAGCGGCTGGAGCAGGAAGTGAAGCAGCGCCAGGCCGAGGCCAAGCGCCTGCAGACGCTGGAGCAAGCGTTGGCCGGACCGCTGGCGGCCGGCCGCGTGACGCTGGTGAATGGCCGCATCGGCATCAGCGGCAGCGTGCTGTTCGCGCTCAACTCCGACCAGCTGCAGCCGGAAGGCCAGGAGCTGCTGCGCAGCCTGGCCGCACCGCTGGCCGCCTATCTGGGCAGCCGCGAAGAGATCCTGATGGTCAGCGGCTTCACCGACGATGCGCCCGTGCGCGAAGGCAACCGCCGCTTTGCTGACAACTGGGAGCTGTCCGCGCAGCGCTCGCTGATCGTGACCCGCACCCTGATCGCCGATGGCGTACCGGCCGACGCCGTGTTCGCCGCCGCGTTCGGCAGCGAGCAGCCGGTCAGTTCCAACGCCAATGAGGAAGGCCGCGCGCGCAATCGCCGCGTGGAAATCGCGCCGATTCCCAAGCCCAAGGCGGCGGATGGCAAGTAAACCGCCCGCCCTGGAAGGCCTGCGCGCATTGGTGCGTGACCTCAATGCGGGGTCGCGCTCGCTGCCGTATTACCCACAAGTGCCGATGCTGCAGCAGGTGCAGCGCGAGTGGTCGGAGCTGCGCAGCGAACTGCAGGTGCGCCGCTCGCTGCGCGCCGAGGCTCCGGCTGACGGCGGCCCGCTGAACTCGGCGGTGCTGGTGCAACGCATGCTCGACACGATGCAGGCCACCAGCCCCGGCTACCTGCGCCACTTCATCGACTATGTGGACACCTTGTCCTGGCTGCAGGCGCTGCAGGACAGCGCCGCCAGCGGCGGTGATACCACAAAGCCAAAGCGTACGCGCAAGCCGCGCTGAACACTGAATGGTAGTGCCGGTCGCCGGCCGGCAGCTACGCATCTCAGCGCAGGTCATGTGGTTGCCGGCCAGCGGCCGGCACTACCATCGAGGGTGCTCTGTGCGCCGGAACGCGATCTGCGCTGCGCGTCGGCTCTGCTGTGGTAGTGCCGGCCGCTGGCCGGCATCACATCCAGGCCGACCACGGCCGAAGCGCGCGCAGGCGGCGCTGAACAGCGAATGGCCGCGCTGAACATTGAATGATGGTGCCGGCCGCTGGCCGGCAGCTACGCATCTCTGCGCGGGTCATGTGGTTGCCGGCCAGCGGCCGGCACTACCATCGAGGGTGCTCTGTGCGCCGGAACGCGATCTACGCTGCGCGTCGGTTCTGCTGTGGTGGTGCCGGCCGCTGGCCGGCATCACATCCAGGCCGACCACGCATAGGGATACTCGCCAATCTGTCCAGCGAGACCGGCGCGTACCGGATTCCCCAGGATGTACAACGCCTGCCGCGCCAGCGACTCTTCGGTCCTCAATGCATGATCGAAGTAGCCGGGCTGCCACACCGTGCTTCGACGGCCCGCCAGGCGATTCAGGGCAAGCGCGCTCGACGACTTCATCCGGCGCGCGATGTCGGGAAGGTCAGCTGCACGCAGCTCGAACATCCAGTGGACGTGATCCGGCATGACGACCCATGCGTGTGACCGTACGAGCCCGCGCTGTTCGATGCAATCGAACTGATCGATTACACATGCTGCCGAAGCATCGCTTTCAAAGAGCCTGCGGCGCTGATGCGTGGTGGTGGTCAGAACGTAGGCCTGGCCAATGATCGAGCGACGGCCCAGGCGGAGGCGATGGCTGCTCATGCGCCATGATGGGTCGATCATTGGGCGCTGGCTGTCGGGCCAAGCCTCGATGGGGGCTGGGAGATGAAGCTGAATGAGGTTGCCGGCCAGCGGCCGGCACTACCGGGGGCTATGGACTACCGGCCAGCGGCCGGCACTACCGTTGCCGGGCAGCGGCGGTCGGGGCTCAGGCGCGCAGGGTGGCGCCGCCGTCGACGTACAGGTCGCTCATGGCCACGTGCCCGGCCTGTTCGGAGAGCAGGAACATCGCCGCGTGCGCGATGTCCTCGGGGGTGGCCAGCTTGCGCAGCGGAATGCCAGCCTTGTAGGTCTCCAGGTTGCCGGCGATCACCCGTCCGGCGCCGTGCTCGTCCTGCCACATGCCGGTCTGCATCGGGGTCAGCGTCGAGCCCGGGGCGACGATGTTGCAGCGGATGCCCAACGGCGCCAGCTCCAGCCCGAGGCAGCGGGTGAACATCGTGGCGGCGGCCTTGGATGCCGCATAGGCGGCCATGCCATGCCTCGGCACACCGGCCGCATTCGAGCTGACGGTAACCATCGCGCCCTGCCCGCGCGGAGACATCACCCGCGCCAGGGCACGCCCGACATGGAACACCCCGTCGGTGTTCACCGCGAACACCCGGCGCCAGTCGTCATCGCCGGTCTCGGTCACGCCGCCCACATGCAGCACACCGGCCACGCTGGCGCCCAGCATGATCGGCCCGATGCGGGACTCGACCTGATCCACCAAGCCGTCCACGGCGGCACTGTCGGTCACGTCGAGTGCGAAGGTATGCACACGCACATCTGCCGTAACAGGCGCCTCGCGATCGGTCGCCACCACGGTGCAACCGGCCTCGGCCAGTAACCGTACCAGTGCCTCGCCGATGCCGCCGGCAGCGCCGGTGACCAGCGCCACGCGGCCTTCAAAGCCGGTCAACTGCATGTTGCGATCTCCTGTTGCTCGTCCCATTGGCGCAACCGCGCCGACAACCACGGCGCCAGCTGCGCCACCGCATCGCGGCCGGTCAGTTCTGCATGCAGGAACGGCAGTTCCAACGACTGCACCCTACGCGCGTGTGCCCGCCACAACGCCGACTGCAACTGTGGCCGCGCCTGGTGATCCCGGCCCGCACGCACATGCACCAGCGTGCCATCGAACGGCCGGTGGATATGCTCACGGATCAGTCGATTGGTGCCGGTCACGGCGCGCACCACGCCATCCAGCACGACATCCGGCAGGCTACCCAGCGCACTGCCACCACGACGCAGGAACGCGAGAATGCGCTCCTGGCTGTCCAGTTCCGGATGCGCATCCGGGTCATGCCCGGCAATCGCCAGCAGTGCCCGCAATGCGGCGATGGCATCGGGTTCCGGCTCGGCCCGCCAGCACTCGCTGGGATAGGCGTCCAGCAGTACCAGTTCGCCGACCTCGCGCCCGATCTCATGCAGTCGCACCGCCATTGCCTGCGCGAGGATGCCACCCACCGACCAGCCCAGCAGGTGTACCGGCCCCTTTGGCTGCAATGCAACCACGCGCTGTACGTAGTCGCTGGCCATCGCCTCGATGCTGCTCGGCAGCGGCTGCCGCGCGTCCAGTGCCGGCGACTGCAGGCCATATACCGGGCGTGCCGGCTGCAGTGCCCGGGCCAGGGTGCGGTAGTTCCAGGCGATGCCGCCGGCCGGGTGCAGCACGAACAGCGGCGTAGGCCCGGCAGCGTCGGTCGCGGCCAGCGCGATCACCGGCCCCAGTGCGTGATCGGCCAGCGCGGGTGGCTCGGCAATGCGAACCGCCAGCGCGGCCACGGTGGGCTGGGCAAACAACGCCCCCAGACCGAGATCGCAGCGCCAGCGCTGTTCGATCGCCAGCAGCAGGTGCACCGCCGACAGCGAGTCACCGCCGAGACTGAAGAAATCCGCATCCACCGCCACCGGCGCTTCTCGCCCGAGTGCCTGGGCAAACAGCGACGCCAGCTTCTGTTCCAACGGCGTGCGCGGCGCCAATCCGGCGACCTCATGTTGTGATGGTTTCGGCAACGCGTTGCGGTCGAGCTTGCCGTTGGCGGTCACCGGCCAGTGGTCCACGCCGACAAACGCCGAGGGCACCATGTAGTCCGGCACACGCGTGGCCAAATGGCTGCGCAGCATCACGGCATCGGCAAGCGCAGTCGGCACATACGCCACCAGACGCGCGTCGCCGGGCGCATCCTGGCGCAGCAGCACTTCCACCCGCTCCATGCCCGGCAGTTCGCGCAAAGCCGCCTCGATCTCGCCCAACTCGATGCGCAGGCCGCGCAGTTTCACCTGATGGTCGCTGCGGCCCAGGTACTCCACCGCGCCATCGCTGCGCCAGCGCGCTATGTCGCCGGTGCGGTAGATTCGCTCGCCCGCCAGGAAAGGATCGGCAAGGAAGCGTTCGGCAGTCAGGTCCTCGCGACCGAGATAGCCGCGCGCCAGCTGCACACCGCCCAGATAAAGGTCACCGGCCACACCGACCGGCACCGGCTGCATCCGCGCGTCCAGCACGTAAAGTCGGGTATTCCAGACCGGGAAGCCGATCGGCACCGGCCGCGATCGATCCTGCGCCGACGCCGGCCAGTAGCTGACGTCCACCGCGGCTTCGGTCGGGCCATACAGGTTGTGCAGCTCGGCGTGCATGCGCGCGTGGAAGCGGTCGCGCAACGCGGCGTCCAGCGCCTCGCCACTGGTGAATACCCGTCGCTGCTGCAGGCCTTCGGAGGCCGGTGCAGCGAGGAAGGCATCGAGCATCGACGGCACGAAATGCGCCGTGGTGATGCCATGGCCACGGATCAAGCGGGCCAGTTCAGTGGGGTCGCGATGCGCATCGGGCCCGGCAATCACCAGCGTTGCCCCGCACAGCAACGGCAGGAAGAACTCCCAGACCGACACATCGAAGGTGGCCGGGGTCTTCTGCAGCACGCGGTCATCGGCGCGGATGCCGTAGTGCTCGCGCATCCACAGCAGGCGGTTGACGATGGCGCGGTGTTCGATGACCACGCCCTTCGGCTCGCCGGTCGAACCGGAGGTATAGATCACATAGGCCGCATCGCTGGGCGCCGGATCGGCCCAGGACGCAGCGAAGCTCAGCGCGGCCCACTGCTCCGGCGCGAGCACCGGTACGCCGGCCATGCGCGCCGAAACCTCGGACGCAGCCAGTACGCACACAGGCTGTGCCGAGGCGAGGATGCGCGCCAGCCGCTCATCGGGATGGGCAAGGTCCAGCGGAAGATAGGCCGCGCCTGCGCGCAGCACCGCGACCAGCGCGATCACCAGCTCCAGCGAGCGCGGCAATGCCACCGCCACCACGCTGCCCGGGCCGACATCCATCGCCCGCAGCTGTGCCGCCAGCGCGAAACTGCGCGCTTCCAGCGTCGCGTAGTCCAGCGTAGTGTCGCCGAACACCAGCGCCGGCGCGTGCGGATCCCGATCCATGCCCTGCTGCAGCAGCTCGACCAGGGTCGTCTCCGGCAGCGCGTGCGCGGTGGCATTGAATTCCTGCAGCACCTGCTGCGCCTCCTCGGGCGTCGCATGGGGCACGGCTGCGATATCGTCAGCCTGCAGCGCCGCCGATACGAAATGCAGCAGCCGCGCCGCGTGCGCCTCGACATCCTCGCGACTGTACAGCGCGGGATTGGCCTCGATTTCCAGATCCAGCAGCGCCTGGCCATCGCCACGGAAGCCCAGCGTCAGGTCATCCACCGGCCCGGTGCACAGCACCTCCAGCGTCGCCTGCACGCCGGGCAGCGCCAGCGCCTTGTAGAACGGCTGCACATTCACCAGCGGACCGTGCAGGCGCTGCTGCGCGCCGACCAGGCCCAGGTCCCGGCGCAGCTGCTCACCGCGGTAACGGCCGTGCTTGCGCCCCTGGCTGAGCTGCCGACCCAGGCCGCGGGTGAAGGCCTCGACGCTGCCCTCGCCGGCCGCCACGCGCAGCGGCAGCACATTCATCACCATCGCCGGCACCCGCGCCGACGCGTTGCCCAACCGCCCCATGTAGGGCACGCCCAGCACCACTTCATCGGCGCCACTCATGCGCCGCAGGTACTCGGCCGCCAGCGCGACCAGCACATCCGGCCAAGGCTGCAGCCAACGCACCGAAGCCTGCAGCAACAGCTCACGGAATGCCGCATCGAGCGGCTGCACCCAGCGCAGCGCGTCGTCACTGGCCGCGAGCGTGCCGGCCAGGCCTGCACCTGCCGGTGCGCCCTGCATGTGCTCGCGCCACCACTGCCCGGCCTGCACGCGGCGCGGATCGGCACGAAACGCGGCATCATCGGCCAGCACGCCCGCCAGCCCCGGCAGTGACTCACCGGTACGACCGGCATACAACGCGCACACCCGATCAGTGAACAGCGCCATGCCGTAGCCATCGGCCGCCAGATGATGCACGCGCAGGTACCAGACCCAGCGCAGGCCACCCAGATCGAACAGTACCTGCTGGCTGATCCGGTCGCGGGCGGGATCGACCGGGCTCAGCCGGTCGGCGTGCATCAGGTTGCGTGCCGCAGCGGCGGGATCCGCCTCGGTAGAAACATCGCGCACCGAAAGCAACGGCACGTGTGCCGGGTCATGCCACTGTAGTGGCTGGCCATCGGCACCTTCGGCAAAGCGCAATGCGAAAGCCTCGGCCTCGCGCGCAGCCTGGTCTGCGGCTGCGACGAACGCGGCCACGTCCAGCGGGCCGTCGATCCATACCGCGTGCGCGGTATTGAATGACGGATTGTCCGGTGCCAGCCGCTGTGCGAACCACAGCCCCGCCTGGGCCTCGGTCAACGCCACCGGCGTGGCCAGCGCTGCGGCGTTCATGCGTTCTGCGCGGCCTGCAGTTGCTGCACCACACCCCACCACCGGCGCAGCGTGGTGTGCTCGGCCAACTGCGAGAACTCCAGCGGAAGGCCAGTGTTGCCCCAGGCCAGGACCAGGCCGAGCATGCGCATTGAATCCAGGTCCAGGTCGATCAGGTTGTCGTCGTCACCGATCTCGGCCGGCGTGCACTCCAGCACGCGCGCCACGTCGGCGCGCATCCGCTCCAGATCCAGCGCCTCACCCATGGCAGCCATCACAGCACCTCCAGCAGCTGATCGGTGGTCAACGGCACACCACAGGTGCGCGCGATCCAGTGCAGCGCCTGATCGTGATCGGCACGCGAGAAGTCCGCCACCGCATCGGCGGCGATGAAGGCCTCGATGTCACGCTGGAAGGCCTCGACGACGGTCGCGGTACAGCCGATATGGGCGTACACGCCGGTCACCAGCAGCTGGTCACGCCCACGTACCCGCATCAGCGTCTCCAGGTTGCTGCGCTGGAAGGCGCTATAGCGATGCTTGACCAGCACATGCTCGCCCGGCTGCGGCGCCAGCGCCTCGATGATCGGCTCATGATCGGCGCTGCGACGCATGCCCGGTCCCCACAGGTCGGCCTGCAGGCCACGATCACGCCGGTCCTGGTCGCCATGCTGGGCGGTGTAGAACACCGGAATGCCCTGCGCGCGGCAGTGCGCCAGCAGGCGCACGATGTTGTCCACCGCCGGCCGCAAGGGCGTGCTGCCGGCGTCGAATGCCGCCAGGAAGTAGCGTTGCATGTCGTGCACCAGCAAAGCCACACGATCGCGCTGCGGGCGCCACGGGCCACGCGCCTGCGGTAGTTCGGCGGCGGTCGGCAAGGGATAGTCGGTGATACGGGGCAGCGCCATCAGCGCGTTCCTCCTGTTTGTTGCAGATGACGCGCACGCAGCTGCGCGCGCAATTCGCGGCGGCTGATCTTGCCGACCGCCGTGGTATTGAAACTGTCGACGAACACGATCTGGTCGGGCACCTTGAACGCCGCCAGGCCGCGCCCGCGCATCCAGGCCTTCAGTGCCGGCGCCTTGAACGGTTCGCCCTGCGGGATCACAAAGGCGCAGCTGCGCTCGCCCAGGTACTCGTCGGGAATCGAGACCACGGCCGCATCGAACACGCCGGGATGTGCCAGCAGGTGGTCCTCGATCTCTTCAGCAGAGATTTTCTCGCCCGCCCGGTTGATGTGGTCACCCGCACGCCCCTGTACCACCAGGTAGCCCCCGGGCAGCTGCTGCACGCGGTCACCGGTACGGTAGAAGCCGTCATCGGTGAACGAGCGCGCATTGGCCACCGCATCGTTGTGGTAGCCACGGATGGTGTACGGGCCACGGGTGAGCAGATGCCCCACCTCGCCTTCGGCCACCGGCTGGTCATGGTCATCGACCACGCGCACTTCGTCGTCCGGACTGATCGGCCGACCCTGGCAAGCCACGATCAGGTCCTCCGGATCATCCAGCCGCGTGTAGTTGACCAGGCCTTCGGCCATGCCAAACACCTGCTGCAGCGTGCAGCCAAGGCCGTCGATCACTCGCCGTGCGGCTTCCGGCACCAGTTTGGCACCGCCCACCTGCAGCACCTGCAGGCTCGACAGGTCATACTTGCTGGTGGCGGCGGCCTGCGCCCACAGCAGCGCCAGCGGCGGCACCAGGCCGCAGCAGGTCACCCGCTCCCGTGCGATCAGCGGGAATGCGGCGTCCGGCCCGGGGCCGGGGCTGAGCACCACGCGGGCACCGGCATACAACGCGCCGAAGAAGCCGGGCGAGCTCATCGGGAAATTGTGCGCGGCCGGCAGCGCGACCAGGTAGACGCTGTCGCGGTCGATGCCGCAGATTTCATTGCTGGCACGGAACGAATAGATGTAGTCGTCATGCGTGCGTGGAATCAGCTTGGACAGCCCGGTGCTCCCACCGGAAATCTGCAGGAACGCCACCGACTGCGGGTCCGGATCGGGCGGCAGCTGGCTGCGGTCACCCTGCAGCGCCTCCAGCGCGATGAACTCCGCCGCATCGCCGTCGATCACCACATGGCGCACTGCCGGGGCCTCGGCCTGTAGTGCCCGCGCCAGCCCGCGATGATCGAAGCCATCGTGCAGTGCCGTGGTGATGTAGGCACTGGCTTCGGCCTTGTTGGCGAAGTGCGCCAGCTCGGTGATGCGGTGCGCCGGCAGCGCGTACACCGGCACCAGGCCGGCCCGGAACAGGCCGCAGACCGTGGTGATGAAGCCTGCGGTGTTGCCCAGCTGCACCAGCACCCGTTCGCCAGGCTGCAGGCCCAGCGCCAGCAGGCCTGCACCGATCCGCCCGGCCTCGTGCCACAGCTGCGCATAGCTCAGGCGCACGTCGCCGGCGACCACCGCGATGTCATCGGCATAGCGTTCTGCACGTTCGCGCAGGAACGCCGGAAAGGTCTCGCCACGCCAATGACCGGCCTCGCGATAGCGCGCGATCAGGTCATCCGGCCACACCTGCTGCAGTGCCAGGCGGGAAGCGTCAGTGGAGGTAGTCATGCGGCAGGCTCGATCGCAGGCGCGGATTCATGGACACCCAACGCATTCAGCAGGGCAGCGAACTTCGCAGCGGTCTCGGCCACCTCGGCCTCGGGCTGCGAGTCGGCAACGATGCCGGCGCCGGCGAACAGGCGCAGCTGCATTCCCTGCAGGCGTGCGCAGCGGATTGCCACATACCAGTCGCCGTCACCCTGCGCGTCCAACCAGCCCACGGCGCCGGCATAGAAGCCGCGCGGTACCGGTTCCAGTTCGCGTATGCGCTGCAGCGCCGCCAACCGCGGCGTACCGCAGACGGCCGGCGTGGGATGCAGCTGCGCCAGCAGCTCGGCCGCCGATGTCTGCGGATCCTTCAGGGTGGCATGGATGCGGGTACCCAGATGCCACATGCTGGCGGTGGCATGCAGCGCCGGCCGCGGCTGTGCATCGATGTGGCTGCAGTACGGCGCCAGGCCGTCGACGATGGCCTCGACCACATGGCGGTGCTCGTCGTGGTCCTTGGTCGAGGCCAGCAGCGCCTGCGCGGCCTGCTCGTCCTCGGCAGCATTGGTGCTGCGCCGCGCGGAGCCCGCCAGCGGGTGCGACAACAGCTCGGCGCCGCGCTTGCGCAGCAGCAATTCCGGGGTTGCCCCCACCAGCCAGGCTGGCGCCTGACCCGGCGCCACCGGTAACGGCACCGCGTAGGTCGCCACCGAAGGATCCGCGCCCAGGCGGGCCAGCAGAACCTCCGGGGAAAGTGACTGCCGCGTGCGTGCCAGCAGGCTGCGCGCCAGCACCACCTTCTGGAGGTCCAGTTCGGGCGCGCGCAATGCCTGCACCGCCGCAGCCACCGACGCCGCGTACGCCTGCGCCGAAGGCTCGGCCTGCAGGGCACCCTCCAGCGCTGGCGCGGCCTGTGGCTGCAACGGCAGGGCCGGCAGCAGGCGCTCGGGCTGGTACAACGCGTCGTCCGCACGGGGTTCGAAAGGGACTGCGCCGACCAGCAGGCCCGGCCCACCGCGCTGCTGCTCGAAGAAGGACGCAACGCGCTCTGCCAACGTCGCCAGCGCACCGGCCGGCAGCGTGGCGCGGCAACCGCGTGCGTGCACGTGCTGGCCAGCGTGCCGCAGGAGGAACAGCGACGCGTCGTCGCTGCTCTCCTGCGGCGCGGGCGCGGCCTCCGGCCACGCGCCCTGCATCAGGGAATCGTTCATGGGGTCTCCTTCATCCGATGCGCTGCAGCCAGCGCGCACAGCAACAGCAGCAACGCGCCGACCAGGAGGTATGGCAGGCTGGGCCCGCCGCGATACACCAGCGTGCCGAGCATCGGCCCGGCCACCATGCCCAGTCCCTGCGCGGCAGCGACAGTACCGGCGGCGGCGCCCTGCTCGTGCGCCTCCACCGCGTCGGCGGCCAACGCCTGGAACGAAGGGAATACGAAGCCCATGCCGAATGCAGCCAGTGCGTAGGCCGCAGGCAGTTGCCAGGCCTGCTGCACGCCCGCCACCGAAGCAAAGCCGATGCCTGAGATCACGGCGCCGAGGACGATCCAGCGCCGCGGATGAACCTCCAGCTTCATCACCAGCGCCTGCGCCAGGATCAGGCCAACGCCGACCGCCGTCAGCGCGATGCCGGCCATGCGCGCACCGGCCGCCGCATCCAGTCCCAGCCGATCAATCGCGAAAAAGCCCACCGTCACCTGCGCGATGGTCACCGAGACCATGGCGGTGAACGCCGCCAGCTGCGGCAGGCGCAGGCGCGGGTCGAGGCACCTCATCGGCGCGCGGCGCTGGGCGGAAACGCCCATCACAGGCGGTGTGGCCGGCAGTCGCCAGGCCAGCAGCGCCAACGCCAGCAGTGGCAACAGTGCGGCTACATACAGCGCCAGCGACAGGTTCGTATAGGCCAGCCAACCCGCGGCAGCCGGGCCCAGCACCATGCCCAGTGCGTTGGCGCTGCCCAGGCGGGCGAGGAACTTCGCACGTTGCCCAGTCGGCGCCTTGTCGGCGATCAGCGCAGCTGCGGTAGGAGGCACCGCTGCGTAGAAAAGGCCGATCAGGCCGCGCGCAGCAACCAGCACCAGCACTGACACCAGCACCGGCGGCACTGCCTGCAGGGCCACGTCGATGAACACCGCCAGCGCGATGTAGACCACGGTGTAGGCACTCATCGCCAGCATCAGCACACGCTTGCGGCCGATGCGGTCGCTGAGCTTGCCCCAGGGGCGCGCGGCCAGCATCCACAACACGCCTGCGGCGGTGACTGACAGCCCGGCATGCCACTCGGACAAACCGAGCATGCGGACCACCGGGCCGATCACGGCGACGAAGGACATCATCGCCATGGTGCCGATCAGGGCAGCCAACACCAGCGCCGGCAAGCCGGGAACGACGGGACGTGCGTGCATGAAACACCAGCCGTAACAGGGAAGGATTGGCCGGACGCGCCTGCGCGCCCCACCCGGCACCGACCCTGCTAAGGGCCAGATGCCACCCTTAAATGATAACGGCTCGTATTTGCATTTGATACCCATTCTCTTGAATGGGCCCGCAACAGTGGGTTCAGCGCATTGCACGCAAGCCGAGCAGGCCACGGCGCTTGAACCACCACTCCAACGGCAGCGTCACCAGCGGCGGGATCGCTGCCAGCAGGGCCAGGGCACTGGCCCACCACGGCCAGCGCAGGCGCACCGCCGCAAACAGCGTCACCGCCACATAGACCAGGAAGGCCACGCCGTGCAGCGGCCCGAACAGCTTCACCAGCGCCACGTTGGCCATCGGGCCGTATTTCATCCACATGCCGATGAGCAGGCCGGCCCAGGTCACGGCCTCGATGAAGGCGACCGCGGCGAACAGGCGTCCGGTCGGGTGCATGGGGGAACGTTGGGTCACACGGGGCTCCGGCAGCGGGGTATCAAATGCGAATGATACGCAGATGCCTGCTGCATGTAGAGTCGAGCAGTGCTCGACTGCTTCTGCCTCGGCCACTGAAGGAAACACTCAGCAGTTCAGCGGGCGCAGCGGTGAGAGCGTGTCCACCAAGGTGTACACCTACCCGAGCATATGCGGCAGAACCTGCTCCCCGATCTCACGCAGCACCGCGTCCATCGGCCGCCCGTTGTCGACCAGATTGAACATCACGTGCGCCACGCCCTGCCCATGCACGCGCAGCAGATAGTCACGCAGGCCATCGCGGCCGACCTTCAGGCCCAGCGGCAGCGGCTCGGGGGGCGCCTGCGGATCCGCCTGCAGATCCAGCAGCATCGACTGCACGAATGGCTTGCCTGGTCCGCCGCGCTGCGCCAGCGCCTGCTGCCACAGGCCGATGCGCCCCTCCTGCGCGGCCTCCTCACGATGATAGGTGACCCAGCCTTCGGCCTCGCGCGCGATCCACTGCAGGCTCTGCCGTGCGGTACCCACCACCAGCATCGGAACGCGGGTTGCCGGCGCCGGAAGTACGTCGAAGCCACCGGTCGCCTGCAGTACGGCGGTCCGCTCATCGGTCTCCGGTGACAGCGCCGCGCGCAGCAACGTCCAGCGCTCACGGAAGGTCGCCGCCCTGCCCTCCAGATCCTCGCCGAACGCAGCGAATTCTTCCGGGCGATCACCCGAACCCAGCCCCAGCACGAACCGCCCGCCGCTGATCCGGTCCAGGCTCAACGCCGACTTCGCCACCTGCAGCGGCTGCCGCAATGGCAGCACGATGGCCGCGCTGCCGACCACGATGCGCTCGGTCGCAGCGGCCAGCATGCCCAGCCACAGGAACGGATCGTCCAGCGCACTTGCTGTCGCGTCCGGCCCCTGCGGCACCATCAGCGGCACATCGCGCGCCCATAGCGCGGCGAAACCAAGATCGTCGGCCAACCGCGCGATGCGCCGCGCCTCATGCGGATCGGCCAGCCCCTGCGACGCCACCGGCGTCATCAGGCCCAGGCTCAAGCCCTGCCGTGGAAACAACGCAGCGTGCGCGGGATTGAAATCACTCATGCCTGCAGCTTAGCGTGCAGGCACGGGGCAGCGAGGGCGCGCAGCCCGCCACGGGAAGAACACTGCATGCCGACGATCCGCCCTGCCCGCGTCGATGACCTGCCTGCGATCAGCGCGGTGTGCCTGGCCGCGTTCACTGCGGCGGTGGCGCCCTCGCTCAGCACAGCCGGCATCGCCACGTTCGGCAATGTCGCCGCCGCCGATGCGTTCGGTGAACGCCTGGACGGCGACAACCATATCCTGGTGGCCGAGCAGGACGGCCGTATCGTCGGCGTGGTCGAGTTGAAGGAAGGTCGCCACCTGGCGATGCTGTTCGTTGATCCCGCCTGCCAGGGAAAGGGCATCGGCCATGCACTGTTCGAGGCGGTGCTGCCGCAGGTACGCGAGCCGGTCCTGACCGTACGCGCATCGCTCAATGCTGTGCCGACCTATCTGCGCTATGGCTTCGTGGTTGACGGTGAGGCCGGCGAGTTCAACGGCCTGGTCTACCAGCAGATGGTGCGGGCGGCCGCCTGAAGGCAGCGGGTGTCATGCCCAGCTGCCCAGCCGATATAAGCAAACTGAATCAGCGGCTTCCCTGCGCGTTCCTACAATGCCCTGTCACCCTGCCCTTCGAGATGCTGCCGATGCGCGTCGCGCTTTCCGTGTTGCTGCTGGCTTCGGCGCTGAGCGCCTGCACCCCGGCCCCGGTTTCCACCGCCAACTCCGCCGAGGCACCTGCGCCGGCGAAGGGAATCGCGTGGCGCCAGGGCGACGTCGATGATGCCTTCGCCGAAGCCGCAGACAGCGGCAAGCCGGTGCTGCTGTACTGGGGCGCGGTCTGGTGCCCGCCGTGCAACCAGCTCAAGGCCGGCCTGTTCAAGGACCCGGCCTTCATCGCCTTGACCGGCAAGTTCGTGCCGGTCTACCTGGATGGCGACGAGGAAGGTGCGCAGGCCTGGGGCGAACGCTTCGGGGTGCGCGGCTACCCGACCCTGATCGTGCTGGACCCACAGCGCAATGAACTTACCCGCGTGGCCGGTGGCAACGACGCCGCCGAACTGACCCGGGCATTGACCGTCGCGGCCGGGCGCCGCAGCGCCATCGCCGCCACCCTGGCGACGGCACTGGCCACGCCGGAAAAATTGGCCGCCGAAGACTGGCAGGTACTGGGCGACTACGGCTGGGAAGTCGACGCCAACCGTCTGGCTGGCGGGCGCAGGGGCCAGGATGTACTGCGCCAGCTGTCCAAGGCCGCACCCGACGCGGCGCTGCAACGCCGCTTCGCCCTGCTGGCCCTGGCCACCGCCGACACGCCCGCCAGCTCGCCTACCGAAGTACGCGAGCTGCTGCAGGCCGTGCTGGCGCAGCCGGCCGAAGTCCGCCGCAACCGTGAGTTGCTGGGCTATGCAGGCGCACAGTTGGTCCAGCAGGCCAGCGCCGGCCCGGCCACCCGCAACACGCTGGGGCAGCAGCTGCTGGTCGCGCTGGAGCGCGCAGATGCCGAGCGCGGCGACCGCGCCGACGACGCATTGTCGCGCGCACTGACGGAAGTATCGCTGGCCCGCCAGCAGCAGCAGAAGGGCGCACTGCCCGCGCCGCTGGTTGATCGGGTCAAGCAGCGCGTGGCCGTGGCCGATGCCACCGCCACTGATGCGCATGCACGCCAGGCCACGATCAGCAGCGCGGTCTACGCACTGCGCCAGGTCGGTGACGACGCCGGTGCCGAGGCGTTGTTGCTGGCGGAACTGAAGCGCAGCGAGCAGCCCTACTACTACATGCCCGAGCTGGCCGAACTGGCCGAGCAGCGCGGCGACACTGCCGGTGCGCTGGAGTGGTTGAAGCGTGCCTACGACGGTGCGCAGGGCCCGGCCACCCGCGTGCAATGGGGCGTGCTGTACGTGGAAGGGTTGCTGAAGCTGGCGCCGAACGACGCGCCGCGCATCGAGCAGGCCACCGCCTCGCTGATCGCCGAACTGGAGGCGCAGCCGTCGGGTTACCACCAGCGCACCCGCCAGCGTTTCGAGCGCCTGGCCGGGCAGCTGAAGGCGTGGAGCGGGAAGCACCAGGGTGCCGAGACGCTGGCGCGGTTGCAGCAGAGGATGCAGCAGGCGTGCGGTGAACAGGTGGATGGCGCGTGCAAGGACTGGTTGAGTTGAGTTGATGAAAACGCGGGCGGCTGGTTCGCCTGCCGGCGCCTTTGTTGATACCGGTTGTGGCGGGGGGAGGGGCTGGCCGGGACACGCCGTAAACCCATCCTTGAAGTGACCCCCGAGACTTGGACGGTGGGGTCAGGCGGCTGCTTGGGCCTGTTCCCGGTACTTTACCGGGCTTAGCCCCTTCAATTTCAATCTGATTCGCTCTTGGTTGTAGTACTTGATGTACT